>JAITKS010000178.1 GCA_031278315.1 Planctomycetaceae bacterium
CAGAGAAAGATGATTTTGTAATTTGTAATATATCAGCGGAAATTTTTTTGACAGGATTACAGGATTGCAGGATTTACAGGATTGTGTTTAGTTCGCATTTATTTTTAAACACGAAACACACGAAAAATCACGAAATGCACGAAAAGAGAATTGTATATGATTTTCGTGTGTTGCATGTTTAAAAATCATTTCAATCATACAAATCACAAAAATCATAGTTCAGACAATTAACTACTATTATTGAGCAAATATCCGATCGCCCTTTCAGGGCTTCGGGGAGGAGGTGGAATTGTTACCCGCCCCGAGTGGGGCGGGTTATAATCCTGTTGCCCTTTCAGGGCGATTTTAGTTTAAAACGAATACCGAAATTTAAAGTGTGAAAAGTATATATTACTCTATTACTCTATCACTCTATCACTCTATTACTCTATCACTCTATTACTCTATTACTCTATCACTCTATTACTCTATCACTCTATTACTCTATCACTCTATTACTCTATTACTCTATCACTCTATTACTCTATTACTCTATTACTCTATCACTTTATTACTCTATTACTAAAATAAGAATTGATAGCCTATTGACATCGTATGAGCATTCATGTATTTGCTATAACTCGAATTGTACATTATATAAATCATTTTGTTCTTATCACGGTTAAGATACAATTGTCCGCCTAAATCTACATTGGCAAAACTACGACTCAAATTATTTCCCGTCATCTTAAATTTTCCCCCGCCCGCATAAATAAATTCATGCTCACTCTCCGGTGCTTGATCCCCGCCTAATAAATACGAATATCCTAAAGAAATCGCTAAATTACACGAATGCCCAAAACAACTCCTCCCATAATCTGCCCGAATACCAGCCCTGCTAAATACTTGAAACCAGTCCGAAACATGATACTTCAAAGCTGCTTGACGCATCACCTCACCATCATATTTTTCAATCCCGCTATTCTGCTTTATAAAATTCATGTCCAACGCAATATGCGGTCTAAATAATACTCCATACCACCTTACCGGACGCGCTGCCTGAATACTCCCCGATACACTGTTCCCCCTATACACCGAACTCAATGCCGGATTCTGACCCGTTATCGGAATACTCCTGCTCAACCTATAACGCTGCGTCCCAATTCCTAACCACGACTTCAACTCATAAGCCGAATAAACCCTCGCCGCCGAATGAAATCCAACTAAATAATCATCCGCCACAACCCTACACCCCAATTGGTCTAACTTGGGCTGCGAATACGAAAATATAACCCCCGCCGCTACATCACTAATAACCCCAATATTACAAAACGCAGATAACGCCCTGTCATAACCCGCCATCATCGATACCCGCTGCGTTGACATCGCCGCCGCATTACGATCACTGTCTATACTCTGATAATCAAAAAACGACGTTGCCCAAAATACACTCTTCCGTACCTGCGGACAATGTATATTCTGCGGACCAAAATAAACCTTACGCCCATTTTCACTCCAATTAATACGATCAAACCCAAAACGCCACGCTGAACGTAACGGCATATAAAACGATGACGCCTTGACCTCTCCGCCTAATAATTGCACCGCCGTACGTAACTGATCATCATCCATTAACCAAAACCAATCTAATACCGGAAGCCACTTATCATTGTTCTGCCGATTGTAAATATTATCCAACGCCCCGCCAACACCAACTTGATTACGACTAACCGCAATATCCGTAAACGGCGACATATTACGATCCGCAATAAACATATTCATCTGATTGACACTCACTAACGCCGGCTCCTTAAACCATCTATACGGATACAAATGTAATCGATCATATTGATCATCAATAACTCCCGTTACCCGCATGAAATCAATTTTTACATTGTCTGAATAATAACCTGTCTGCGGTCTGAAATACACATCACCTGCTAATTTCGCATTGCCGTAAATCATAATTAAATCACGCCCGCGATAATAACCGTTGTCCGCATATCCGAAATTGTCGCCGCCTTTAGAATACGCCGTTTGCTTAGACGGATCCAAACCGTAATTTTGATCACCATGAATGTCAAAATCAATTATCGTTACAGCATCAGATTCATGTTTGAAAGAATTATTCTTAAACTCGATCCGCCCGAAATTTTCATGGTCAATTAATTCTTTCGACGGCAAATATAAATGATACGAACCAAATCCGGGAGTTAAAATTGAACCAGACTTAAAAACATTTTCACCAATACGAATTTTCAAATTACCTTGCAAAACAGCATTGTTTTGAAAAGTTAATGAATTCGCCTGTAATGCTCCCGCTAAATCTGTTCCGTCAATTAGTCCGACATCATCGAAATTATCCGTGTCATTTTTTCCGCCGTTATCGACATCACCTTTTGCGGCGTCTCTTCTGCCTATAATAATCGAGTTGTCAACAATACTGTCCCCCTTGCCGACAGTAATTTTCGGCGTGTAATTCGACGGCTCACCGGAAACGGTTTTGCTTTCGTCAAACTCTATAACCGCACCTTTGGTGATAGTCATTATTCCATCGCCGATAGATTTAAGAGTGTCTCCGCCGGCAGCAGGATTGAGAAATCCGACATGCAAATCATTAGATTGTTTGACTTCGTCATCTCTGCCGTAAATGTAAATATGCGTCGTATCAGTATTGAAATATTCCGATTCGACAATGTAATCTATGCCGCGAAAATAATTCGGTTTGCCTTTAGAAATAATAAAATTTTGACTTTTTGTTTTGTCAATAAATTCTCCAATCCCCTCGACATTTAATTTACCCTTACCCGTATTACCCGAATCAGAATCTATCCCAATTCCAATAGAACCCGTTTTTAGAATTGCACCAGAATTTATATTTGCTGTCCCCTCTCCCAAATAACCAATATAAAGCGTTCCGGTATTATTCCATGTTGTTGCTTTTTTAATCAATTTTTCTGTTGGATTATAAACATTTTCTGTTTCATAAATACCAGATAGATTACATGTACCTTTAGCTGTATATCTTGCACCGATAATAATTTCGCCGCTTTCTCCGTCGTTTCCGCTTGTGATATTGACGTTTGCCGTTCCGCCTTCGCCGACAATAATCGTTCCGCTTTCATAACCTGTATTTGACATCGGTAAAGAATTAATAAATTTCGGAATTGTATTAGCTGCATCCCATCGTGAGTTGATTCCAGTTAGATTAAACGTAACGTTATCTCTTGTTGTTGAAGCTAAAATATCCGCCCGCCCCGAACCGTACGTTCCATAATAATTGAGAGTAGTTTCACCGTGTAATTGCAGTCCGCCATTGGCGATCATCGTACTGCCGAGAATCGTTACCTTCGACGGTTGAGCAGCATCGAAATAAAAATTTGAATCCGTTTGCAAATTGTACATTCCCAATTCAATTACAAGATCACTATTATCCGCAAGGAAAAATTGTATCGTGCCGGGAATGAAAACATTGTCTTCAAGTTTTATCCATTGATTGAGAATTGTGTTGTTCGACAAAATTGTATTCAACTCATCATGATCGTCGATTCTGAAAACCGTGTATCCGCTATTTTGCTGCGGTGAAGTCGGAACCGGCGAGTTGTAAAGCGGTATCGAATCGGCGGCAAATAATTCACCGGCAGTTTCTAGTAACCGATCAATTGTTACGGCTAGTAATGCCGTAAACGCAATCGTAATTATTATCTGTAACTGATTAAAATATTTTTTGAATTTAGGTTTCATTTTAATAACGCTTGGTTAAATTCCGAATTTAGAACGCATAATTGTAATTCGTAATTCGTAATCCTAAAATTCGGAATTGTGTTTGTGATTTGAATTGGTGATTTGAAAATGTTCTCACTCGATTTTTCTATTTTTAACGTCAATTCATAGTACGATACATATAATATTCAATTCATTTATTTATTCATTCATTCATTCATTCATTATTTATTTATTTATTCATTCATTTATTGTAATCATGTAACTCAAACAGGATTTTTAAATTCAAAGAGTATTTTAGAAATACTCAACAAATCAAAATTAGCAAATCAAAATTAGCAAATCAAAATTTATATTGGTATCCTAATTGTGCGGACTGTGTAGTTAAATTTTTTCCTAATAATGCTTGATAATTTATCATTACAAATTGATTTTTTTTCTTGCCGATATACCATTCTGCGCCGCAGTTTAGATTCAAGAAATCATTACCAGTGTCAACGCTTCTGATATTGAATTTTTTACCGCTGATTTGAAATTTGTTATCTACGTTTGAATAATGTCTTCCTGCCATTTTGAAATTGTATGATAAACCTGCATGCAAGTTTAAATGATCACCGTTTCTTTCAAATAGTATTCCCGGTCTTCCGTACGCTCTGACATAATTTGCAGACAAGAAATCGAGTCTAACGAAATCTGCGCCTCTGAACGATCCGTTTTCTGAAGCTGCTTTTTGCTGGACAGCAATAATGTCTAAAGCTGCATAAGGACGAATTGTATATTGATTGCAAGTTCCAAGAATAAACGGACGCGCTAATTCAGTATTCGCATAAAAAGTACAACCGTTAAACGCACTTCGTAATTTTCCGTTATATGCTTCATCGCTGTATTGATAATGTCCGTCGCTAGGGTCTGTTGAAGGAGTTTTATCTGGTGTATCCCAAACCCATTCGTAATATGCAAGACCGCTGTTCAATGTACGAGTCATTTTGTAGTTTTCTATTCCGATACCGATAAAATTCCGCCAGTCGAAAACATTATGAATTTTTTTACCGTGATAAATACCAATATTGAAATCATCAACTTTCGCTTCCGATAAAAAAGCATTTATCTCACCTTTGACAATTGCAAATTGTAAACCGGCATATTGTTTTCCGTCTGAAGTTGATTTGTCGAACCCGAAAACAACTCCGTTTCGATTTAAGTTGAACGCTCCGGCGTTACCGTCTGAATTGTAGTCGGCTTGTTCGTAGATATAATCGCCCCAGAATCTCATATCTTTTTTGACTCTATCCCAACATTTTTTCAGCTTGTCACAGTACGAATCACAACCTTGAACGTTATTCGCCATCTTTGACATTTCACAAGGATCAATTTGATTAATTTTATCGTATCCGTGAGTATGCGACTTGTTAAGACATTTTCTAAATCCGAATCTATTCTGATTATAAATCCACGGATTTTGCATCGGCAGCAATAATGAATGTGCGCGGATTTCACCTGATAACGTACGATACGCATCTAAGAATTCGGGATCCTCAAGATACCAGAAATATCGTAACACGGGCAGCCATCTTTCGTCTCTTTTATTGTAGATATCGTCTAATGCGTTTCCCGTAGATTTCTCGTTGTACGTGATTCCCGCTTCCTCAAACGGATTTTTCTTGAGTTTCATTGAGACCCACAACGAATCGTTTTGAGCTACATCTTGTCTAATTTCTTGATGCGGATTTTCAAAGAATCGCCAAGGGACAATTTCTAATCTGTCAAATATTCTTGTTATTCGACCCGGAACAAATTGACCGCTTTGACTGTCCCCTTCAGTTTGCACAACTTGAAAACTCGGCTCGTCAACGAAATATCCTGTCAGCCGTGCGTGAATTTTTAGTGTTCCCGATAACGTTGCAATTACGTCTGCCGTACTCGCCGACGATTTGCCGCGTTTGACAAGAATTGTATCGTTAAGTTGATTCGTCACAGTACCGGGTGCTGAACTATCACCCGGAATCGGCCATCCTGAATTTACGTCGAAAAATATACTGATATTACCGACAAGCGTCAGCCGATCTCCAAACGTTAATTTTCCGTATCGATTGTAGTATTCGTCTATTACACTCCATCCGTAATAAAGACCGGGATCAATTTGCGTTGAAGTCGCTTTAGTAACAATCGACGCAAGTTTACCATCGATAAATGAGTAAACAGGATCAGTAACCGAATCGGCATAAGTTGAATCGTAAAGAAAAGTGACTCCGCTTTCGGCTGTAATCGTACCAATTCCTTCAACACGTGCATTGACAATTTTCGCACTGTATTGTCTTGAATCGAGAATAGAATTACGGTTAAGATGCAACAACGAATTATGACTTATAAGCGACATCCCATTTAACGTGATATTCCCGTCATCGTGAATTTGTAAAAGAGCATTATTACTCACCGACAATCCGCCTGAACCTTTAATATCGCTAATTGAATATTCATATCCTGACGAACCGAGCAGCTCGTCTTTGTAAATATGCAATTCAGAAGCTTTGCCCATCACGCTTACGTCTCCGCGTGAACCTTCACAGTAACCTGCATATATTCCGTGTGTTTCGCCGTATGCGCCGCCGTTTATTCTTATTGTTGATTCTCCTCCTTTTACGCTATTTCCTGTATCGCCTAAAATAGCTGCTTTATGACTTATCCAAGTAGAACGATTGCCGTCATCATAAGTTGTGACATATTGCGGAATATTTGTTGCCGTTGCACTGTTCGGAATAGCCCGAATACTTCCGCCGTTTCCGACAATATAAAGAGAACCTATACCAACGTAATTGTAATTAGTGTCCGCATTGTTTATACGTGAATTTAATTTTGTGTGTCCGTCCACATCTAGTAGTCCGCCATTGAGAACACGTACAAAACCTTTGCCTTCACGTCCGATTATTAAGTCTCCGTTTTGTTCGTCTGCCGTGCCGAGTTCTTTTACATGCCAAGTTGACCGCTCACCTTGCCGGCGTCCAGTTGCGCCGTTGAATCCATAATGATTATCAATCAACACGTATCCGATACTGTCTAGAGTTGAACCGTCCAGACTATAAGCGCCGACAAGACCGCTGCCTGAAACAACAATTCCGCCGTCTGTAATTGCAAGTCCGGGAGCGTTGCCTTCGTAATTTTTATTATCACGCAAATTCATGTTCGCCGAATCAAACCACCATCGATCAGACGGATCATTCAATTGATACGGATCAAGACGATAACCTTTATCTTGAACAGCCGAATTCGATACCGTTGCCGGATTATAACGATTTTCATTATAGTATCCGCCGGCGTTACCGTAATTTCCAACAGTCAATCTGTGATCAATTTCAAGCTGCGTACCGGCACCGTCAACTTGAACTTGCGCATTCGAATCAGCTTCATTTGCAATGATCATATTTCTACCAACATGACCCGCCGCCCGATCATAAATATATAATTGACCATCACTGTTTGCATGATTCGAAACAATTAAATCAACAGCAGACTCAATTTTCGACCCGTTATTAAAAACTCGAACTGTTGCAATACTGCCGGATTCATTAGAGATAATAATGTTACCGTAAACGGTATTTGTTGTTTCAAGTAAACCGCCGTTAAAAATTCTTGTATAAGATTCACCTCGATCAGCAATAATTAAATTGTTGTCCGTAATAGTCCACTTTGTCGATTGTGATGTTGAATCTTTACCGTCAATAACAACATAAGCATAACTGCCCGCCGCCTCCGCAACATTACCCGATTGAGATGTAACAACAGCGCCGCGTGTGATCAAGAGTCCGGGAGCGTTGTCATTTATACCGCCGGAAGTCTGCAAGTCGAGCAATGTATTAAACGAATCAAACCATTTGCCCAAATTTGAAGGATCATTGAGATTATCATTATCGGGATTATTATCAGCATAATATTGATATTTGTTTCCCGCATAACCTTCTTTCGCTGCCGTTAAAAGACCATTTACAACAATCGTTGAACCCTCACCGTCAACATGAACCCGTCCGAATGAATTGTTCGTTTCAGCAATTGTCATATTCGCATTACCGCCTTTGCCGACTTCAACTCTACCGTGATCATAAACGTACAAATTACCTTCCGCCGCAGCTCCGCTTGCAACACCTTTGGCAATTGTTAAATCCTGCACGGCTTCCAACGCCGCAACATTCGACCCCCGCATACCATTGACTCGAACAATAACTTCCGTTCCCGCTCCATCGGCAATAATCACTTGACCTCCAACAGATACCAAAGAACCATTTATGATCCGCATGTATGCGTCGTCAGCATTATCATTCGCACGATTTAATACTCCCATTACCAAATCGTGATCAATATTCCAAGTTGATCTGCCTGCACCGCCGTTTTTATTGTCAAGCAAAATATACGCATAACTCCCGCTTTGATTGGCAACTTTCACTCCGTCCGTTCCATGAACATTTATTACTCCGCCCGCCGTGATCGCTATACCGGGCGCATCCTCACTATACGCAACCCAAGACGGCACCAACGGATGTAATGTCAAATTCGGTGAATTTAACCACGAATCAGGGTCTTTGTAGAAACCGCCGCCAAGCGAATTATCACCATAAATTGTATTGCCGGCATTGTTGAAATTCACGCCGAATGTAGCATCACGTGAACCTTCAGGATAATAAACATAATGTCCGCCGGCAGTACCAAACTCGCCGACAATCATATCGCCCGTAATATCCATCACGCTGCCGATACCGTCAACTTGATCACTGCCGTAGCTGTCTGAAATATTAGCAACTGTATGATCTCCAGAAATACTAACTTTGCCGCTCGAATAAACTCGAAGTTGAGCTTTACCAGCATTACCAGTTGTTGAATCGCCTGCAATAATTAGTTCGCCGCCTAAGTAAACATTATCCGTACCAAAGCCGGTTGCATTGTTAGCAATAATATGATTTCCGGCAACGTTTACTTTGGCACCCGTGTAAACATTGAGTTCGCCTAGTCCGTTGTCTGCAGTTATAAGATTGTCAGAATTTCCAACTTTGCCGATAGTCCAAGCAGCATTATCATAAACTGAAATGCGTCCGTCGGCTGTTGAATATTGTCCGATAATTGCCGTATTGTCAGATGTAGAATTTTGATCGTCAGTTGTCCAATTCGTATTTGTACCGTGAATGTCAGCAGTACCTTTGCCATAAACTCCAACCGCCGCATTAGAGTCTAAATGACTTCCGCCCGATTGATCAATACTGCCGGAAGCGTCCAAAGATACGCCTACACGAGTATCTTTATTCGTCCAATTTCCGCCCGATTGATTTACCGCTCCGTTTCCATTCAAACCAACATTTACGGTTTGATTGTTCGCATTCCAAACACTGTTTCCTTTGATGTTGACAACTCCGTTTCCGTTAGCAGTATTGGCAATATTGATTTGATCATTAGCGTTCCATGTACCGTTTACAATATCAACTGTTCCGGTTTTATTCGTGCCGGTATTTCCAACATTGACAATATTGCTTGTTGTCCAAGTTACGCCGGCACCGTCTAATCTGACTAGTCCGTTGTGATTATTGTTAGCAATATTAACTGTGCTTGAAATAACATTACCGCCGTTGATAATAAAATTACCGTCGCCCGCAGTTACTCCAACTGTTAATGTACCAGTGTTGCTTGTTGCAATTGTGCTAGTTGTCGTGCCGGATATTATCATGTTTGAAGTGTTAAGCGTTCCGGCACCGCTTATATTAAAAATATCGTGAGCAGTAAGATTGCCCGCTATCCAAAGTGAACCGGACGTAACAGCAGCATTAAAACCCGTGCTTGCTCCAACATTCGATGTTGCAGACGAATAATTAACAGAATAATTACCGCCGATTATAAACGTGCCGCCGTTACCAGTAAATGTTGTCGAATGTAAATACAATGAGCTGCTAGATACATGATCTAATTTAAAAGTTCCGTTACCGTTTTTATTTATCGTAACAATTGTAAGCGGTGACGACGATGTACCAATTCCGCTGAGCTTATTTAATAATGTAACTGAATGATTTGTGTCAACGTTGAAATTGCCGCCTTGAGACGTAGTCGAACTGTTGTTCAACCAACCGCTGCGGTAAGCAAAAGATGTACCTGATAAATTTGTATTCGTGTGAGAGTAATTACCTTTAATGTCTGTACATAATTCTACAATTCCTCCGTTGCTATTGTTACCGCCAAGAGTAGAAACTAGATTAGCAATGTTAGAGAAATAATTATTGCCGTAGTTTGTACCAGTATATGAACCGCCGCTTCCATTAGACCAATTACTCCAAGATCCCCAAGAACCGCTGCCGCTAGAATAATTGTAAGAATAATATTGAGACTGAAATTGTTGTTCGTTGACATGAATTGTTGTTTGTGCAAATGTTACAGCACCTTTTTCTATTGAATAAAATATTGCAACAGCCGCAAATATACAAGTAATGATTGATCGAATTAAATATCCTATACCGCCTCGCATACCGCCGGTAAGGAAATTGATTGTTATAGGTACGGAATTAATTACTGAAATATTTTCAATATCTGCAATATTTTCAATATTTTCAATATCTGTAACATCTGTATCTATGCGGAATCGTTTAATTGGCGAAATCGAATTATTATCAATTCCAGCGGGGGAATAAATTGGAAAATCTGTTTTAACGTTTAATTCTCGGCGGTTCAATTTAGTACGCGCATGATATAGCAGCGGTTCATTAAACGTTTGAAACTTATTTATAGGAATCTTTGACATAATAAGAGAAGCGGATTTTCTATACTTTAATTATATAGTTAATATCACCGTTTATTGTATTGCACAAAGACCGAAAATTCTCAGACCTTTATCGGCGATATACGACGTTATCAAACTCAATGAAGATTTGTGTCGATTTATTTGTGTCAACTTATTGTGTCAACTTATTGTGTCGGCTTAAATGTACGTATATTATTTTCCGGTTAAAGTTGTCTGTTTACACGAATGCCGGAAACAGACTGTAATGTGCCGAATAAATAGTACGAGCCGTTTATAAGTCAAGCCGTATAGTTAGAGTAATACATACGATGATTGATAATATCAAGTTGAGAATAATTTAATTTTGTGAAACAGTTATTGCTAATGTTTCAAGGAAAATACATTATATTGAAAATAAGAAATACAATATTCGTAAAAATATATACTGATTTTCCCGAATCAAATATGTGAAGATCAAACGTTGAAATTGTGTCAATTTCATTTATATCGGTACAGTCCCAATTAGGTAAACTGTATCGATTGTCAAGTAATCAAGAAGAGCAAATCAATTTTGCTTGCTATGAAAAAAAACATTTCAATTAAGAGAAAAAACTTTTTTGCGAAGCTGGAATAATCAACAAGCAATCTTAAAATCGGCAACAATACTTAATTCATTTCAGAAAAAAACTCAAAAAACAGAAAATATTATTATATTCAGTGTGTAATAATTCCTATTAAATCGGCTATAACGAATGAATTAAATTAATAGACTTACACATTATCTTGACATTATTCATTTTTATAATATTGTTAGTGAGCTTTTAAAATAACTGTCTAATTATAAATTGAAATAATAACATTCCGATATTATTTTTTATTTTGAATTAGCTCCGATAAGAGCATTAGAATTTTTAAACTGTGAGAAATATAAATGTACAAGGAGTATATTCTGCTAAAATATTATCAACTTTAATTACTTAAAATTTTTATTAATAATGCGTATTCCAAAAATTGCAATTGTGGGACGTCCGAATGTCGGCAAATCGAGTTTGTTTAATTGGCTTATTGGTCAGCGGATTTCTATCGTTGATTCTGTTGCAGGCGTAACGCGCGACCGCGTTACATTTCTACTCGACCTTGATCCCGATTCTGATAAACCTCAATATATAGAATTGATTGATACCGGCGGGATCGGAGTCGTAGATGAAGATAATCTTTCCGAACATATTGAAGAGCAAATTACAATTGCGCTGCAAACGGCGGATATTATTCTTTTTGTTGTTGATTCTAAAAGCGGTCCTGTGCCGCTTGATAATGTTGTTGCGGAAAGGTTGAGAAAACTAAACTCTTTGGTTCTACTGGTTGCAAATAAAGCAGATTGTGAAAAAGATGAAAAAAACGCAAACGAATTTCAATATTTGGGATGGAACGTAATAAATGTCAGTGTAAAACAAAAAAGAGGACGTGTAAACTTGACTGAAATTATCAGAGAGAATCTGATTTCTAATAATTTACTTGATCGAAATAGTGGTGTTGAAATTGATGAACCAATAATGAAACTAGCAATTGTAGGGCGTAGAAATGTCGGCAAAAGTACGTTAATAAATACTATGCTCAATGAGGAACGTGTGATTACTGCAAATATACCAGGCACAACGCGTGATTCTATTGATGTAAGATTCAATTTGGATAACAAAACTTTTATTGTTATTGACACGCCGGGATTTCTGCGGAGGAAAGGAATAAAAAACGATTTGCAATTTTATAGTACGAACCGTGCCGAAAAAAGTATTTTACGTGCCGATGTTGTTATGATGTTATTCGAGGCGTGTTCGCAAATTCAAACGCTTGAAAAACAGTTGTTAGGATTTGTCAAGGAAACTATGAAACCGTGTATTTTGACTGTAAATAAATGGGACACGATGGCTGGTCAGATGCCGACGGAGAGGTGGGCTGATTATATTCGTGAAACTTTTCCTGACTTGCGTTATGCTCCGATTGCGTTTATCACGGGAAAAACTGGAAAAAACATAAAGACGGCATTTAATCATGCTCAAATGTTATTTAATCAAGCGAGGCAGCGGATTTCAACTGCGAGGCTGAATAAACTTATTAATGTTGCATTAGACAGCAATCCGCCGCCGTTATATCATTTTCATAAACCTAGAGTTTATTATGTTTCGCAGGTTGCTGTTTTACCTCCGACGATTGTAATGTTTAGCAACATGCCGGATGCGTTTTCGCAGCAGTATCAAAGGTATCTGGTAAATTTTTTAAGAGATGAATTACCTTTTGCCGAAGTACCTATTAGATTAATCATAAGAAAAAGAGAAGGAACAATTAAAAACGATATAACGATTCAGTAGATTTTTTTGAAATAAATTTTGACCTAAAATTATTTTTGTAATATATCAGTGAAATAATTTATTGTTCTCGGGAACGCGGTCGTCTCGACCGCATCTTTAGTTTTGTTTTTTGGACAAGATTACAAGATTACAGGATTGACAGGATTTTTAAATAATAAATTAAAAGAATCAAAACTTGAAACCATTCAATTAGTTGTTAGTGATTTGAACTTATAATCCGTGTTAATCTCCGCATGCGAACTAACCACTATACACTAACCGCTATCCTGTAATCCTGTTTATCCTGTCAAAAAAAAATATTCCGCTGATATATTACGAACTAATTTTTATTTTCAATCTAATAATTTTTCCGATGCGATTTAATAATTTAGATAAAATTGATTTGTGCGAGTTGAATCCGATTCGAGTTTATGAGTATCATGATTTGATTTCGTCAACTAGTGATCGAGTTCGGGAGTTATTCCAAGATTTTTTTGTTTCAGACAGCGGCGGCGGAGGAAGAGACGGCGGAGGCGGAGGAAGTTGCGGTGATTATTTTCCGTGTCTTGTTGCGGCGGGAGAGCAGACAGCGGGGCGCGGGCGGAATGGAAAATCGTGGTGGAGCGGCGAGGGCGGTTTGATGATGTCTTTAGGTTTAGAGCTTGGGGCGAAATATTTTCCTATTCGGCGGGAGTTGTTACCGGATTTTTCGCCGTTGGTTGGGGGGATTATCATAAGCATTTTGAAAAATTATCTTTTATCGTCGAATTTAGTTGAATTACGTTATCCAAATGATGTTTATGTAAACAACAAAAAAATAGCGGGTATTTTGATTGAATCTCCGGTACCTAATTTTGCTATTATTGGGATAGGAATAAACGTAAACAATTCTATTCAGAATGCACCGGCAGAGATTAGTCAGAGGCTAACAACTATTTTGGATTTAACTGGTAAAAAAACAGATTTACGTAAAATACTACAGCAATTTATCGCCGAATTCTTTAATTATTGTAAAGCTATTCCCGTAAGCTGAAACATCGGATAATAAAGTGTCGTTCTTGCGGGACTTCGTGATTATTAGCTCCTTTTGAAAAATTCCTCCGAAATATTACGTTTATTTCTTAACGAAGATACACAATACCTTATGTTTCTACAGACATTATCATTATCATACCCCGAAGGGGTATCTCCAATGTAGCCGTGCGTGGTCATCCCTTTGAAGGTGTTTTTATATTTTGTTATTTTTTCTTTTTTTTAATATTTGATAAGTAGATACGTGATTTACTTTGGGGTCTGATTTCTTTTTTACTTTTTTCTTTGCCCCTCTT
>JAITKS010000249.1 GCA_031278315.1 Planctomycetaceae bacterium
TTTGTGATATTGTTCGGTTTTGATAAAACAGAAAAACACACAATCAAAGAATTACTTATGAGTCTTTATAAAAGAGTTTTTTCCAAAGCAAAGAACTAATAAGATGAAATATATCAGTGTAATAATTTATTTTTTTGCGGGACTTCTTGATTATTAGTTTTTTTATTATCATACCCCGAAGGGGTATCTCCAATATAGCCGTGCGTGGTGTACTCACCACACACGGAATCAATGGATAAATTACAACAAATAATTGATAAATTATCACAAAATCAATTTTGATAAATTATCACAAAATATAAAATTTAAAACCTAAAATTACAAAATCATATTTCTCTGTGTTCTCTGTGTCCTCTGTGGTTAATAAAAAAATAGTGGTTAGTGGTTAGTTCGCATGCGGAGATTAGAACGGATTCTAATGTTCAAATCACTAAAACAAAACTAAAGATGCGGTCGAGACGACCGCGTTCCCGAAAAAAATAAATTATCCCGCTGATAAATTACGAAAATTCTGATAATAATTCCACAATTTCAAATTTACTTAATTCAAGAATAAATAGTTGCCAAAATGAATGGTCTCTTGAAAAAAATTGTAATCTTTGTTACAACTATTCAACTTCGCAAAAAAATAAAATTATTCAACAGAGTTCATTATTTTTTTGCTCTCAAAAATAATCAAAATAAACAATAAATAATTTGTCAATAATTTGTCAATAATTTAAATTAAACTTTAAATTAAACTAACACTTTTTCAATTACACATATTTGAATTTTCACCTTAAACCAATTAACTCACACAATAACTAAAACTCAAACTAAAACTCAAACCAAAATCTAACAAATGAAAATAACCTCAATTAAACTTAATCAAAAACTTAATCGAATTTCACAACCGTTAATCCGGTCAATTAACACAAATAATTTTGCACAACAAAAATTTTATGCCGGTTCGTTCAAATATAAAATAATCAGCCAAACAATATGTTTGTCCCTGATTTTTTTTATAATTAATTTGTCAAATTTTATCTTGCCGGTTTTTTCATGTACAAATATTCTTGTGTCTAAAGGAGCATCCATAGATGAGTCTGTCTCAATAACTTATACCGCAGATTCAGCCGGATTCTTTCCTCAACTTGGTATCTTTCCCGCAACTAATCATAAACCCGATTCCGTCATCACCGTACCCGAAAATGAATATCATCCTGAAATTAAAATAAAACAAGTTCCTCACACTTATCAAGTAATCGGCGCTATTTGGGAACCCGGCGAAAGTCACGGCGACCACTTTCCGCGTCAAGGCTGCATAAACGAATTTCAACTCGCAGCTGCCGAAACTACTTTCGGCGGACATGATTATCTTGTCAATCCGAAAGCTGCTGTCAATTATCCAATGCTGATTACTCTGGCTTTACAAAGAGCAAAAACCGCTCGCGAAGCTATCAATATTATGGTCGAACTTGTCGATAATTACGGATACTCCGATGTCGGCGAATCAATTTCTATCGCGGATAAAAATGAAGCTTGGGTATTTGAAATCGTCGGTACCGGAACTCGCGAATTGTCTAAAGGACATAACGCCGTATGGGTTGCAAAACGTGTTCCCGACGGCGAAATTTCAGTTCACGCAAATCAAGCCCGAATCGGTGAAATACCAGATAAAAAAGATTTTAATAACTGTTTCTACTCAGATAATATAAAAAATTTCGCAATCGAACAAAAATTATACGATCCTAATTCAGGTAAACCTTTTCGATTCGACGACGTATATGGAAATATCGACATTAAATCAAAACGAGTTTGCGAAAGCCGTGTCTGGAGTATTTTCAATCGCGCCGCTCCCTCACAAAAATTTTCACCCGATTACCATCGCGGAAAAGAAAACACCGCTCCTTATCCTTGGTCAATCAAGCCGGATAAAAAATTATCAACAGCAGACATTATGGCTCTAATGCGCGATAACTACGAAGGAACAGATTTCGATATGACAAAAGGTATCGATGCCGGAAATTACGGCACTCCTCGACGCTGGAGACCGCTCTATTGGAAAGTTGCAAACGACCCGAATGAATACTCTTGGGAACGTCCGATCTCAACGCAACAAACCGGTTTTTCGATAGTAACTCAATCGCGTGCGAATCTGCCGGACCCAATCGGAGGCGTTCTCTGGTACGGAGTAGATGACTCGTTTTTGACATGTTATTTTCCGCTCTACTGCGGAATATCCGACTTGCCGAAATCTTTTACTATCGGTTCTATTCGTGAATTTTCATGGGACAGTACTTGGTGGGTGACAAATCTATTATCAAACTATGCTAACTTGAAATATTCAGTAATCGCTCCAGATATTATCGCTGTTCAGAAAGAACTCGAATCGAAATTTTTCGCATTACAAAAACCTGTTGAACAAACCGCAATCGAAATACTTAAAACAAATCCCGAATTGGCAAAACAATATTTAACAGATTACAGTATCACGCAAGCTGAAATTACCGCAGCAAGATGGAAAAAACTCGCTGTTGATATTTTCACAAAACATAACGACGGATACGTCCGGACTAAAGAAGGAAAATATCCAAACGAGGCTGCGGCTTATCCCGAAGAATGGTTAAAAAGAGTCCTTAAAGAAAAACCCGACAATTTTAAATTACCGCCGGAAAAAACAACTGCTAATATCAACAGAGATTTCTTTGAAAAAACTATACGAAAAATCATAGAAACTGAATTCGATAAAACTCAAACAACTCCTAAAATTGAAAAAGCAAAATTCATCAACAAGACAATTGCCGAATTAAAATCAGCTAATTTTGAAATATTTTTCGCTGAAAGAAAATTACTCGAATCGTTTGAAAACAAGACTTATAATCAAGACAAAACAAAAATCGAAATAGAAAAATCAATTTCACAAATCGGCAATCGAACTATTCCTATTTTCGTAAATTTGGTTATTAGCCGATTTAAGTCAGAAAAATATGATGTTCAAGAACTCGAAATAATTAAACGAATCCTTGAAACATTTATTGAAACAGAAAAGAAAAAAACGTAACATTCAAACATGATTTATAAGTTTTACTATAATTTCGATAATTTCGATAATTCTTTTCGATAACTCTCACAATGTGTTGAATGTGTTGAATGTGTTAAATGTTTAAATGTGTTGAATAATACAACAGCTTGAATAGTACAACAGTGAATTATTACAGAACGGCAGTATTTGATTTGATTTTATTTAATCATATTTAATCATTTTAATTGACGGAAAGTTATAGAATAATCGTAGAATAATCGTAGAATAAAATAGTATAAACAATATAAACGTGTAATCGACACAAATTTATATCGTTGTTATTACAGGAATTGATTTATGAGCGTGTATAATAATAATTTTGGAAATTTCGGCAATTTCGGCAACGGGCGTCCGCGTGAAACGCTTGACGACGCAGTTAGACGTTTACGAGGCGAACTCGCTTCAGGCGAGTTGCATGTTAGACCCGAATTAGTTGAATTATTAATGCGGCAAGCACATTTTGCCGCTGAATGTACAAGAATAGATGACGCCATGCGTCTGGTAAATGAATCAATTGCAATTGTAAACGAACTCTTACAAGACGGATTATATGAGTATCGGTTGTCTGCGATTCGGTGCAAAATGTTTAAGGCGGCACTCGTCAGGGTTCAGAAGGGATCGGAGGCAGCGTTGCCTGAACACAATGACGTTATTCGTTATATAAATGAAAATGTTTCGTCCGATGATTTCAATGGTTTGAACATGTTGGCGATTACATTAATGAATAAGTCTGAAATATTGAATAATCTTGGTGCGAATGCTGCGGCTGTTGCGGCACAAGAGCAAGCAGCAAGAATATGGGAAAAATTAGTCAATCTAGGTTCTGTTGAATTTCGTCCGCAGCTTATTATGGCATTGTTAGCGTTAGGCGGCACGCATGTTCAAATGGGAGATGATGACGCCGGTCTAGCTGATTTCCAACGTTGTTTAGAATTTATTCGAGACGGAATCGATAGACATTTTCTCGAAGAAGAAACAGATTACACCGGTTTTTTAATTCAGACTTTAATGTACATTTCGAGATTGGCAGATCGTGCTGGTAATACGATGGAAGCTATCGCTTATGTAAATGAAGCAATTGACACAATTATTAGAGTAATAACCAGCGGTCAACCGCAGATAATGCCGATTCTAACAGGATTGTATCAGAATCGCGGAATGTTGTTAGAAAAAGTAAACAAACACGCCGAAGCTTTAGATAATTTTGAACGTGCGCGTGACATCTATCGTCAATCTTTGCGTAATGGTCATCTTGTTAGTCCGACTGATTATCTCGTGCGGACGGGATTGGCGAATGTGTTAATGTGCTGTGCGAATATTTACGCTAGCATGAAAAGATTTAAAGATGCTGAATTGACTTACAAAGAGGCAATTCATGTTTATCAGCAAGCGTCTGAATTTCAACCTGTAGGAGACAATGATCTAACGTTTATTCCGTACTCTATTGGAATAATACGTCTTAATTATGCCAACATGCTGTCGGATCAGGGACGATACGGTGAGGCTATCGTTTTGCAGGAGCAAGCGGTCGAAGAGTTGCAGCGGAGATTTGAAGCGGGGCATAATGAAATCTTGCCGAATTTAACATCGGCGTATCGTAAAATGTTGGGTGTGCAGCGTTTGTTAATGGATTTCACTTCAGTTTTTGCTACGTTAGATAAGTTGATTTCGATGCTTGAGAAAGCTATTGACGACGGCGAACTCGATTATCGCGGTGAGTTAGCGATGGTATTTGCTTTACGTTCCGTGTGGACTCGTGAATTGAAAGATGTTGATGAATCGATTGAAGACACAAAAAAAGCTATGAGATTATTCAGAGCAATTGCTGACGATGAAATCGACTCGCCGGAAACGCCTTGGTCGAAGTTGCAATGGGGTGAATCGTTAGCGGAAATCGCAAAGTTAAATTTCGCAAAAGAAAAATATAGAGACGGTTTCGACTTCTTCAAAAAACAAATTGATATACCTTATTCAGATGATGAAATAAAAAGTAGAAATCATTTATACGATTTGTTATTCGGATATTCGCAATATCTGGAATTTGTCACAAATTATTCGCAAAGTAAGTTAGACGACAAAATATCTAAAGAGGAGCTGCACGAAATTGTTTATGAAGCTATAACTATTGCAACTCGCGGTATTGATATTGTGGAGAAAGCGTATCCGTTGGTAAAAAAAATTATTCCAAATATAGAATTGGGAGACGATACAATAATTAACAGCATGGTAGATTATAACATAGATGACACAATATCAGGTATATTAGAATCTGAAATAAACAGCAGAAAACCAAAATCTAAAACAGATGACAATGAAATTTTAAACAAAAAGAATAAAAATAAAATGATTAATGAAATCGTTAGTGAAATCGTTAATAAAGTTTTTAATGAAAATGGGAATGCAGAAAATGTCCAAACATTGTGGATAGATTCTGATATGAATACAATCGAACTGACTCAAGAGGAACGAAATGAGATTGAACAAAAAGTAATTCAAGAGACAAATAATCAAGTCAATGAAAATGAAAATAAAAATGAGAATGAAAATGAAAATGAGAATGAGAATGAGAATGAGAAAACTCAAGATGAAGATGAAGTCGAAGTTGCTGTTAGTGAAAAAGTTGTTGCTAGTGAAAAAGTTGTTGTTAGTGAAAAAGTTGCTGCTAATGAAAAAGTTGCTGCTAATGAAAAGGTTGCTGCTAGTGATATAGTTAATGACAAATTTAATGATCCGGTGATTCGGATTTTTTTCTTTATGAAATATGCGTCATTTTATCAGTTACGAGGTTCGTTGTATCAGGATGTAGATGAATCAGATTTAGCTGAGCGGGATTATAAGATGTCGTTTATTGGTTGGAATGTTCTTATATCGGAGCTTGATAAATTATTTTTGCAGCGTCAGTATTATGTGCGGGAGTTAGAGGCGGTACGTTTGATGGAAATGGAGCATCCATTTGACGGCAATTATTATGATAGTATGAAATCAATAATGGAAATGGCAAAGCGGGTACCGCCGTCTGATTTTTTTGCGGATCGGTTGAGGTATTATGTTAGTGAGTTGCATTTAACGTTGCAGCGTTGGGCGTTATCGGAGTTATCGGAAACCCGTATTGAGAGGGCGACGCTTGTTTATAAGTTAGGAGTTAAATCGTTGCATGAGATGGTTCAAAGGAATGTATTAAATGCAGACAAATATTTAATCGTGACGGCATTATCGTATGCGAAGACGATGGAATTGATAGGAAAGTACAATGAATCATATATTACGTTTATGCAAACGATAGGATTAATGTTAAAACGTTTATCGACAATTTGCTGCGGAGTAGAAGATGTTGAAATGTTTAAACATATTATACTTGATGTAATTGCTTTTTTGAGTAAAAGTAATGTACCGGAACAAATTAGTGTCATACTGAATCATTATGTTAACGTGTTGGAGCATTATCCATTACCGTTACCGAATAAGCAGCAATGGCAAGAGTTATGCAGTTTACCTAAAATAAAAAATTACACCGACGAATTCAAACAAAGGTGCAATGCTCTCTTAGCAAAACATCAAGATAATAATAATGAGTAAATTTCGTTATATTGTTAATTTCGTAATATATCAGTTGAATAATTGTTTTTCAATTTTTTGTAATATTTAAACACGAAATACACGACAAGGAGTTCACTAACAAGAAGTCCCGCTAGGGACGACACTTTATTAACCGTATGCTTTAGCTTACGGAGCACTCGCTATAAACATATCCAAGTCCCGCAGGGACGACACTTTATTAACCGTATGCTTTAGCTTACGGATCACTCGCTATAAACATATCCAAGTCCCGCTAGGGACGACACTTTATTAACCGTATGCTTTAGCTTACGGATCACACGTCTATAACTTATCAAGTCCCGCTAGGGACGACACTTTATTGAGATTTGAGAATGGGTAAAATCTGAAATAATCCGTGATAATTTCCGCATACGAACTAACCACTAACCACTAACCACTAACCACTAATTCAGATTGCGCTTTTTGTTGCTGCCAGCATTGCTAGGAAGAATGCGAAATATATAAATCCTACGACTCCTCCGATAAATACGAAAATTGCCGGTTCTATAAATTTGCCTAGAAATGCGACTCGCCGAGTTAATTGTTCTTCGCAATAATCTGCGACGTGTAATAGGGACACATCTAAACTTCCGCTTCGTTCACTTACAGCTACCATTGCGAGAGCCATAGGGCAGAATTTTGAGAGAGTTGTATTTGCTATTCCTTTGCTGACGGCGTCGCCTTGTCTTACCATATCGTGAATTTTATGTAGTTGCAAAGAGTAATGTTTGTTGCTCATTACTTCTTCGACTAGTTCTAGTGCGGAGAGTAAACCGACTCCGCTTTTGAGTAAAGCGCCGAGAGTTCGGCACCACATTGTGTTGGAGTGTTCGCGGTATGCTTTACCGATTAGGGGAATGAACAGGCAGAAGTAATCAACTCTTTCGCATGTTATTTTATTACGGCGCAGTAGAATGAGGGTGATTGTAAGTAATATTGGTATGGCTGCGATATAAATTCCGTAAGCCCAGACAAAGTCATTGACAGCGAGGAGGAGTTTTGTAGGCAATGGTAATTCTACAGATTTAGCTTGTTTTGATATAAATGTAATTATTTTAGGCAGGACGTGAACGACGAGAAAATAGCTCACGCCAATTGCAACAAGCATAACGATTGCGGGGTATGCGAATGCTTGAACTATTTGAGCGCGAACGCGTCTAGCGCGTTCCATTAAATCGGCAGCGTAGCGGAACATTTCGTCGAGAGTTCCGTTTGCTTCTCCGACGCCGACCAAACCTATTGTAATATTTCCGAAGCATGACGCATCTTCTTGTAGGGAGCGTTTCATTGAGTAGCCGCGGCGAACTTTTTCGGCGAGGCGGAAATATATTTTACGCAATTGAGGCGGTGCTTGACCGCCGACTGCTAGGAGGGCATCTAATATTGGGACTCCGGCGTGCAGCAGGGATGAAAGTTGACGCAAACAAAGTTCAATTTGACCGCTAAAGATAAAGAGGTGTTCTGATATTTTTTCGAATTGATTTTGTGTGAGTTCAGCGGATTCTGCTGCGGTCATTTGTCTGAGGCTAATAATTATTCCGCCTTGACGGACTAATTCGATGGATGCGGCGTGTAAAGAATCAGCATTGAGATAACCGTTCTTAATGATACCGTTTTGATTGATTTTATATTGAAATTTTGCCATAAATTTTATAAGCATTCTATTCAATGCTGAATTGAAATTTGTTTAGTTTGGAAGATTAAGATTACAGATTAAGGTTTTAAATTAAGGTTAGTTGTAATATATCGGTGACATTTTTTGCGGTTATTGTTAATAATTGTGTTTTTATTTCCGTCTATCTTTTCGCGGCTGATTTTGAATGAATACATGTTTAAAAACGAAAACTGAAAATTCAAGTAAGATGTATATATTACCAAATTTTTAACATTTGAATATTATGTGTAAAGTAATATATCCGTGAATTTTTTTATCAACTACAGAGAACACGAACCAAACGAAAATAACGAAAAATACGAAAATTAGTAATATATACTCATTGTCCTTTAAAATTCGGTATTATTTTTTGTAACGAAAAAGGTGACCGTTCACGTATAAAACTAGAATCGCCCTGAAAGGGCAACAGGATTATAACCCGCCCCA
>JAITKS010000293.1 GCA_031278315.1 Planctomycetaceae bacterium
AAGTGACGGAGTTTGAGTGATTACATGCTCGTTGTGGTTGGTACGATTATTTACCTTAAAATAGCGACTTTGGTAAAAAATTGATTGTTTGGCAAAGATGACATATTTGATGTTATAGGCAAAATATATAAGAAAGACAAAAATATTTCAAATTTCCCTCAAAAATTGAAATCCTTAACTTGAAACCGCTGCTTTATCAGACTCTAGATTCGATATTGTAAATTTATTGTAATATAGTCAGAGAAATTTTTGTTTAATTGTTTTTGTTTTGTTTATTTTGTATCTCACAAAGAGACACAAGAAAAAAATCTGTTGGAAAAAATAGATAAAAAAAATAGATATATATGTTAGCTACACCTTGGGCACTTTTAGCACTTATCGGCGTGCCAATTATTTTAGGGATATATTTTTTTCGTACTCGGTCGCGCCGAGTTGAAGTTTCTACTCTTTTTCTTTGGGCAGATCGAAATCAAGCTAAACAAGGCGGACGCCAAATCAAACGTATTCAATTTCCGCTCTTGATCCTTATTGAACTTTTGACAATTATCTTACTTGCATTCGCAGCGGCACGTCCGATTATGCATGTCAAAACAATTAGTCACCCTACCGCCATAATACTCGATACATCATATTCAATGCTCGCCGGTAAAGAAAAAGATACATCACAAAAACGCGCTATCGAATCTTTACACCGATTACTCGAAACCGAAATCGGTTATCCCATACAATTCATATTAGCCGGCACTAAACCTCAACTCGTTGCAGAACGTGCAAAAAACGCCGCCGAAGCCCGCAATATACTCGACTCATGGACTTGTAACTCTCCAACCGCTGACATTAACGCCGCAATTTCATTGTCTGCAAACATTATCGCACCGCATGCAAAAATTCTTGTCATCACAGATCAGCCGCCGAAAGATAAAATCGAATACGGAAAATTACTATGGAAATCCTACGGAAAACCACACAATAACTTCGCTGTCACTCATACAAGCCGCATAATCCAAGACGAAAAAGATAAATTGCTGATCGAAATAACAAACTTCGCCAATAAACCGCAAAATCTAAACATGACAATTATTGAAACGAAAAATTCAAATATACTGTTCCACGACCAACGTCAATTACAACCCGACGAAATACATCGAATCCGAACTGTCATAAAAAATAATTGCGGCACAATCGAAATTCGACTCGCCGACGATTCCCTCGCAATAGATAACCGCATTATCTTACTACCGCCAAATCAACAGCCGGTTAAAGTTAAAATCGGTTCTTTCCCGCCAGACTTAAACGACAAAATTAAACGCGCCGTCGAAGCATCCGGTATAGGCGTTGTCGTTCAAAATAATCCTGAACTGATTTTTGATTCTACTGTCAACAATAATTCCGATAATTCCAATAATACAAATAATTCCAATAATTCCAATAATTCCAATAATTCTAATAATGCAAATAATATCGATAATGCCGATAATGCTGAAAATTCAAACGTCAATCTGAATCTCAAACAACTCGTGTGGAATGTCCATATTTTGACCGAACCGGACACAAAAAATATACAGTCATACGTCGGTCCGTTTATAATCGACCGCTCAAGCCGAATATCAAACGGATTAATACTAGACGGAATAGTTTGGAGCTGCAACAAAAATACAAGAATAACAGGAAATATAATTGTCGCCGTCGGAGATATACCTCTGCTTACAGATGAAAGACGTCGAAATAATTCACGAGTAATTCACCTAAAATTCAACGATAGAATTTCAACATTGACATCAAATCCGGCGTGGCCTATCTTGATTTGGAATATATTGAAATATCGTGCGGCACAAAATGCAGGCTTCGCTGTAAATAATCTAAAACTAGGAACATCTGCCGATTTCATTTCAGGCGAAGGCGACCGAAAATTAGAAGTAACAACACCAACAAATGAGAAGAAAACTTTCAATATCACAACCGGATTAAATGTATATTCATCGGGTACATCGATAAAAATTCCTACAGAACAAGTTGGACTTTATCGTGTCAAGTCTAGTTCAGGTAACTACGAATTCGCAGTCGGAACATTATCAGCAGAAGAATCAAACCTAAAAAATTGTAAAACCGAAACAAACGGAAATTGGCTTAACGACGAAACAATACGTACCGATTACCAATCTATCGTGTGGATTCTATTACTCGCCGCATTAGCAATCTTATCTTTACACCACTGGATTATTGCAGGAGTAAAAAATAAAGAATAAAAAATTAAAATAAACGTAAAAATTAAATTTTAGAAATAGAAAATTATATTAATGTTTGATATGTTAGAAATTTTATCAATCGGCGGTAAAGAATATGGTTATTATTCGTTACAAAATATCGGAGTTGATTTAACACCGCTGCCGTATTCAATTCGAATTTTACTTGAATCTGTATTACGTAATTACGACGGCGAATCAATAACAGAAAACGATATTAAAAATCTTTCGTCATGGTGCGGTAATACGCCGCTTGCAACAGAAATTCCGTTTAAGCCCTCACGCGTGCTGCTGCAAGATTTTACAGGTGTACCGGCTGTAGTTGATCTCGCCGCAATGCGTTCAGCCGTACAACGAATAGGCAATAAACCTGAACGAATCAATCCTATCGTGCCGGTCGATTTAGTTATTGATCATTCAATTCAAACTGATTTTTACGGCTCGCCCGACGCTTTAACAAAAAACGTCGAACTCGAATTCGCACGAAATAAAGAACGTTACACCCTCTTGAGTTGGGCACAAAAGTCGCTTAATAATTTTCGTGTTATTCCGCCCTCTGTTGGAATAATTCATCAAGTCAATCTTGAGTATCTCGCCGATGTCGTTCATTTACGATCTAATTTCTTAAACGGAAATTCCATTTCAAACGAATTGAATAAATCGCATAAATCAAATAGATCGAATAGATTGAATAGATCGAATAGATTGAATGAATTGAATGGATCGAATGGATCGAATAAATCAATTAGTCCGAAAGATAAAGCAGCTCTCAACCGCATAGAAGGAATTCTTTACCCCGATTCTGTTTTAGGTACGGATTCACATACGGTGATGATAAATTGTCTTGGCGTTTTAGGATGGGGCGTTGGCGGAATAGAAGCGGAAGCTGTAATGTTGGGTCAACCTTACTATATGCTCATGCCGCAAGTTGTCGGATTCGAATTAAAAGGAAAATTACGAAACGGCGTTACCGCAACAGATTTAGTATTGACAATAACAGAACTTTTACGCCGAGAAGGCGTAGTAGGTAAATTTATTGAATTTTTCGGCGAAGGCGTCGATTCTACACCTGTAACCGATCGCGCTTTGATCGCAAACATGGCACCGGAATACGGCGCAACAATGGGATTCTTTCCCGTCGATGATCTTACTCTCGATTACCTAAAAACAACAGGTAGAACCGCTGAACAAATTGAAATCGTACGCTCGTATTGTAACAAACAATTACTTTATCGAGATTCATCTAAATCAGTTCCTTCTTATACGAAAGTTCTGTCGTTTGATCTTGGAACAGTTGAGCCGTCGCTTGCGGGTCCGAAGCGTCCGCAAGATCGTGTTTCTCTTTCAAACATGAAATTAAAATTTCAATCTGCTTTGACAACAAATGTTAAAGAACGCGGATTTGGTATTCCCGATTCTGAATTACAAAAAGAGATTTCAACCGATGCCGGCAAAATACGTCACGGTTCGGTAGTAATTGCATCGATTACAAGCTGCACGAATACAAGTAATCCGCAACTAATGATAGCCGCCGGTTTGCTCGCACGTAATGCTGTTTCACGCGGTTTGAAAGTACAAAAATTCGTCAAAACGAGTCTTGCACCGGGTTCACGAATTGTTACTGATTATCTTGTCAAATCGAATCTGTATGAATCGTTTGAAAAAATTGGATTTCATGTTGCAGGTTATGGCTGCATGAGTTGTATCGGTAACAGCGGCAGATTATTACCAGAGGTTGAAAATGCAATTTTAGATAACGGAATAGTTACAGCAGCCGTAATTAGCGGTAACCGTAACTTCGAAAGCAGAATTAATCCATTAGTTAAAGCGAATTATCTTGCGTCGCCGCAATTGGTTGTAGCTTATGCGTTGTCGGGTAACGTAAATATCGATTTCAATCAAGAACCAATCGGAAAAACAGAAAACGGTGATTTGATTTTCCTAAAAGACATCATGCCGAATGATGACGAAATTAATAAAATAATAAACGAGTCTATCACACCGGAAATGTATAATAATCGTTACAAAAATGTTTTTACGTCGAATGAAAAATGGAACGCAATCACTGACAATATTAGCAAAACAGATTATATCAGTACAAATTCAAATCAAACTAATTCAAATCAGACTAATTTAAATCAAACTGATTCAAATCAAACTAATTTAGATCAAGCTGATAAATTATCTGTAACGAAAAAGAACTCGATATTATTTAAGTGGGATCGTAATTCAACATATATTCAAGAGCCTCCGTTTCTTTTTGATATGCGTCTGACGAGTCCTGATTCTGTGCCGGAAATATTTCGGGCGCGAGTGTTGGTTTTGCTCGGAGATTCAGTAACGACAGATCATATTTCGCCGGCAGGTTCGATTAAACCCAATTCGCCGGCAGGTATATTTCTACAAGAATTAGGCGTCAGCGAATCTGATTTTAATAGTTACGGAGCAAGACGCGGTAACGACAAAGTTATGGTACGCGGCACGTTTGCAAATATTAGATTACAAAATTTAATAACAGGTAACGGAATAGAAGGCGGCGTCACGCGATATTTTCCAGAAAACGGTAAGTTAATGACAATTTATGAAGCGGCATCGAAATACAAAGAACAAAACATCCCTCTTATTATTTTAGCCGGTAACGAATATGGAACCGGAAGCAGCAGAGATTGGGCTGCAAAAGGAACAGCTTTGCTCGGAGTTAAAGCCGTAATCGCTTCGAGTTATGAAAGAATTCATAGAGCTAATTTGATCGGGATGGGAGTTTTGCCTTTAGAGTTTCCGCAAAATGTAACATGGCAATCACTGAAACTGACCGGCGAAGAAGAATTTACTATCCCCGAAATAAATAAAAATTTTCAACCCGGAAGTACAATAATAATAAGTGCAGAACGTGAAGTTTCAAAAAACATTTTTAGTGAAACGAATTTTCAAGTAAAAGTCAGAATCGACACGCCAATTGAATTACAATACTACTTAAACGGCGGCATTATGCAAACTGTTATCCGAAATATTATAGAGAATCCATAAAAACAAAATCAATGTAATCATAAAATCGATGTAATTATAAAATCGATGTAATTATTTTTTATAGAAATTCTAAAAACCTCACATAAAAAATTTAGAGTTAAAAGGAACGCAGTTGTCTCAACTGAATTTTTAGGTATTTTTTGTACAAAAACAATTTTTCGTACAAAAACAATACAGGCGGGACGTCTGCGTTCCTTCTGAAATTATTGAAATTATTGAAATTATTTTTTGGAAGTTGTCATAAACAATTGCTGCGATTCATACGTTATGACATCATCCAACGTTATTCAACGTTATCCAATTTAGAACGAGACGATTTTTCTAAATTGGTTAAGTCTTGATTCGATAGCTGCGTTATCAATTTTTTGTAAATTCTCGATACTGAATCCTTCAACGCAAAAACTTGCAATTAGAGTTCCGTACACGAGTGCATTTTTTATTGTTGTTTCATCTAATTTACCATTTTGTGCAACGATATAAGCAAACATTGCACCGGCAAAAGAGTCGCCTGCTCCGGTTGGATCAACAACTTTTTCTGTTGGAAAAGCTGGAACGACATACAATCCGTTGCGGCTTAAAAAGATTGCGCCATGTTCGCCTTTTTTTACAACGACAAATTTAAGTCCAAGTTCAAGAATTTTACGTCCTGCTGCTAATGTATTTATTTCGCCTGTGAATTGTTTTGCCTCGCTATCATTCAAAACGAGACCATCGATTCGGCTTATTAAATTGTTGAGTTCTTCACGGGCAATATTTATCCACAAATCCATTGTATCGGCGACTACAAGGTCGGCATCGTGTATTTGGTTTAATGCTTCTAAACCAGTTGACGGCGCACCGTTACCAAGAAAAAGATACTTTGTTTGACGTGAAGATTCAGGTAACTTCGGTTTGAAATTACCAAGTACATTGAGTTGAGTATCAAGAGTTTCACGATCATTCATGTTGTCGAGATATTTTCCTGACCATCTGAAAGTTTTACCATTTTTTTCAACTTCGATTCCTTCGACATTGATATTACGGTCTTGAAAAATTTTCGTATATTCGGGCAACCAATCTTCACCAACGACTCCGACCATTTGTACCGGAACAAAGAAACTTGCAGCATACGCAGCAAATGTTGCCGAACCGCCTAATATATTTTCACGTTTTTCAATTGGCGTTTGGACATTATCTATAGCAATTGATCCAACTACGGTTAATTTCATTTGATTTTTTTCCTTTCTTTTTTTATATACCTGCACTTTCCAAAAATTTTAAACTTATTTTCCTTTATTTTTCATATTTTTAGATAATTGTATATCTTTGATGATTATGCAGAAATGCCTTTAATTCAATTCAAATAAATTAAAAAAACTTCTTGGGAATAAGGATATTTTTTCATTAATTATTTTTGGGAAAGTACAGAAAGTATGAAAAGTATATTTAATTGTTGATACTAGATATTAATTGTTGATATTGATTGGATAGTTGTAAGTAAAGAATAAATATTTTATATATTTCTTTCTTTTACACTATCCAATTATCAGCAATTAACTGCATACGAATTTGTTCCGGCATTCAATTAAACGCAGTTGCAAATTCACCAAGTGATACACAAGTTATTGCAAAATCGAAAAGCTCATCGAGTTCGTTTATATCTTTGACATCCCTGATTT
>JAITKS010000303.1 GCA_031278315.1 Planctomycetaceae bacterium
TTTTATACTTTTCACACTTTAAATTTCGGTATTCGTTTTAAACTTAAATTGCACTTGCAGGGCGAAAACATAGACAATTTTTTGACTCAAAACCAAGTTGTAGTTATTAAAAAAATAAAAAACGAATGTAATATATCAGTGGAATAATTTATTTTTTTGCGGGATCGCGGTCGTCTCGACCGCATCTTTAGGCTTTTTTTGTACAAAAAAGATGCAGGCGGGACGCCTGCGTTCCCAGCTAAAATATTTTTTAGTAATTCACTTAAATTGAAAATCTAAAATTACAAAATCATCTTTCTCTGTGTTCTCTGTGTCCTCTGTGGTTAATAAAAAAAATATTCAACTGATATATTACCAACATTAGTAATATGCCGGTGAAAAATTTTCAGAGGTTTTAAATTTATTTTTAATCAAATCTTATTTTTCACCTTATTTTTCGTGTTTTTCGTGATTATTTCGTGTGTTTTGTAATCTCAAAAAAACTAAATATTTCACAGCTGATATATTACCTAATTTTTTATGAAAATAGACAATTACTTGAATTTCTGTCTTTATATCAAAGTTTTCTGTTTAGAATTGCCGATAAAATCGTTACATTCCGAACTAGGTCGAAATTTAAATAGTAGGCAGGTTAGAAAAATCTCAACATCACGGAATTTTAAGTTGGTCTCACTTTAGTTTTTGGTTCTCACCGCCCGCTTGATGACCTGCCGGAAATCAGACTTTTTAATGAATAACTTTATTATCGCCAAAAATAATCGTACAAGCTGAGCTGATAACAAAAATAATTTAACAATAACATAACATAACATAAATTTATCCGAAATCAGGTGAATAAAAGGAAAAAAAATGCGCCTACCAATATTTCTCTGGACATTATTTTTTATAATAATTTTTTGCCGAAACCATTTTGTATCGGCAAACAATACCATAAATAATAACGAAACCGATGCCGTCAATTTAAGATTAGACGATGACATCGATACAAAACTAAATCGAAATATAAATCTATCTAATCCAAATACTTCGTCTGTTAATAATAATTCATCAAATGTCAAAAACAGTAAAGAAGTAAAATGGGGCAAATCAAATGCGGCGAAAAATTCAAATGAATCAAAATCAGAATCAAAACCTAAATCAGAATCAGAATCAAAACCAGAATCTAAATCAGAATCAAATTTAACTTCGACACCTAATATTCGCTTTGCTCAAAAGACTCCCTTGAATTTAACACCGGATAATTTAACTTCAGATAATTTAACGGTGCCGCCTAATCCTAAAGCAGCAACTAAAGTCAATAATCATTACACAGATATTCCTATAACAACCCCTAAACCATTGCCTCAACGTAAATCGTCAAATTCATCGCCGCCCAATATTTCACCTATTACGCACAATCCGAGCAGTTCTTATATTCTCAAGAGTTCGCGTACTATCGGTTCGGTTGACTTGGTTGAGACTTTGTTAGAAGTAACAGGCGATGTCAAACAACCTGCTGGTAACGAACAACATAATAATGTTTCCGAAAAAATGGAAGTTATCGCTGGTTTTAGATACGAAGAACGAGTAAATAAATTATCAGACAAAGGTAATTCGCTTATGAGTGTGCGTCAATATAATCTTGCAAAAGCGAAAATGAAAATCGGTAAAGACCTAAAAACTCCTGAACTGAAAGATAAAATCCGTACAATTGTAAGTTGTCTTGAAGGCGACAAAGTTGTGCTTTTTTCGCCGAACGGTGCGCTGCGGTGTGAAGAGTTACTTTTGGTTGAAGACTTGCCCGGTAATACTTTGACAATTGACAGCCTTCTACCTAACAAAGCGGTAAAAGTCGGCGATTCATGGCAGATTTCGGATTCCGTGCTGCGGTCGTTCTTGTCGATTGATGCGGTGATAGAATCGCAAGTAAACGCAGTTTTTACCGCCGTTGCAGATAATGTAGCTATGATTGAATTAGTTGGAGATGTTAAAGGACTTTATCTCGGTGCCGAAACAAAAATGTCTATACAGGCGAAATATCAATTTGATTTGAATATGCGGCGAATAAATTGGCTTGGTATTTTGATTCAGGAAGATCGGTCGGTCGGTCATGTCGGACCAGGATTTAATCTAACGGCGAGATTGCAAGTCAAAATTTCACCGCTCGAAAAATCACAAAATTTAACAGATGAATTCATAGCCGGAATAAATGTACAAGCGAATGAAAAAACACTTTGCTTAAAATATGACGGCGGTAAAGGCGCATGGAATTTCATTCACGACCGAAATTGGTACGTTTTCCAAGATGATCCGCAAACTACAATCTTACGGCGGTTACACAACGGCGAATTGGTTGCTCAATGTAATATTGCTGATATGGGTGTAGTTGATGTGAAAACTATGACAACTCTCGAAAGATTTACAAAAGAAATCTCAAGCGGATTAGGTAAGAGTTATCGTAAAGTTGCAGCTGCGGAGCAATACACAAATAATGCAGGTTATAAAGTGTACACGGTTATGATCGACGGTGCAGTAGAAGATTTACCATTACGTTGGATTTATAATCTTTTAACAGACCAAAATGGCAGGCAGTGTGTAGTCGTTTTTGTAATTGAAGCAAAAATGTTAAATGTTTTCGGTAATTCCGATGATATTTTACTAGACACATACAGAATGATTAAAAAAGAATAAAAAATAAAGGTAATAGATTAATGGAATCTCTTAAAGGTTTCAAATTCATTTTTAACTAAACTTATTTTTAAATTCGTAAACTCAAAAAAAGTGAAAACAAAAATTCCGCCGATATATTACGAATAAAAAATAAAATACATGTATGATTTATGATCTTTTGCTGCCGAATAAAATTGTTTTCGGTGCCGGACGGCGAAAAGAAGCCGGTCAATTAATTAGACAATTTGCAAAGTATGCTATTGTTATTATCGGTTCTCGAAAACTTATAGACAACGGTTTGATATCTGAAATCATTGAGAGAATCGAATCCGGCGGAGTATCTGTAATTGCATCAGAAATAATTTCGCATGAGCCGACTACTTCAGATGTTGATAAGTTGACTTCGATTTTTCGTACAAAAATTGTTGAAGAATACAATTTCAATGACTTGACAATAGTTGCAATCGGAGGCGGTGCTGCTATCGACTTGGCAAAATGTGTTGCAGCTATGATACCGCAGCAAAGTAGTGAATCTAATTCGATACGAAATTATCTTGAAGGTGTCGGCACGGGTGCAAAATTAATCGTAAAACCTTTATCTATTGCCGCAGTTCCAACGACTGCCGGAACCGGTTCAGAGGCAACAAAAAATGCCGTTATTTCATCAAGCAGTTCCGATATAAACGACAACAGTGAGCCGTTCAAAAAAAGTTTACGGGATGAAAAATTAATGCCGCATTTGATAATTATTGATCCAGAATTAGCATTGAGTTGTCCTAAAAAAGTAACGGCAGAATCCGGAATGGACGCTGTCACGCAGTTATTTGAAAGTTATGTTAGCAAACGGAGACAATATTTTACAGATGCTTTAATCGAACAAGGATTATTACAAGCAATTGAAGCATTACCAAAACTTATAGATAATTTGAATGACATCGATTCAAGATGCAAAATGGCTCATGCGGCGTTATTGTCAGGAATTTCTCTTGCTAATGCCGGATTAGGAATGGCACATGGAATTGCTCCGGCTTTGGGAGTTTATTGCGGTGTGACACATGGTGCCGCTTGTGCAATGATGTTACCATCGGCGTTAAAGGTAAATGCCGAAATTTGCAAAGAAAGATACGGACGATTAGGACGATTATTATTAAATTTAGATCAACACATATCAAACGAATTAGCAACAGAAAAATTAATAGAACACATAGAACAACTCTGTGATCAAATTGGTACTCCGCGAAAATTATCCGACTTAAATATTAGTAGTAACATGATACCAATAATTGCTAAAAATTCTAAAGGTTCAAGCATGTCGGGAAATCCAAAAAATCTGTCAGAACAAGATATCGTAGAACTTTTGCAGACTATACAATAACTACAATACACCTCGTATGTAATATTTCAGTGGAATATTTTTTTATTAACCACAGAGAACACAGAGGAAGAATATTTTGTAATTTTAGATTTTAAATTTAAGTGAATTACTAAAAAATATTTTAGCTGGGAACGCAGGCGTCCCGCCTGCATCTTTTTTGTACAAAAAAAGCCTAAAGATGCGGTCGAGACGACCGCGATCCCG
>JAITKS010000304.1 GCA_031278315.1 Planctomycetaceae bacterium
TATTTTAGCTGGGAACGCAGGCGTCCCGCCTGCATCTTTTTTGTACAAAAAACGCCTAAAGATGCGGTCGAGACGACCGCGATCCCGCAAAAAAATAAATTATTCCGCTGATATATTACATTCGTTTTCCATTACGTTGATTATGTGCCAATATACGATCGTCCTTTCAGGGTGCGTTGAGTTTAAAACGAAAACCGAAATTTAAAGAGTAAAGAGTATATTCACGAGTTTTTTACTCTGGTGTGAATCTTTTTTTTCGCAGAATGTGATGATAATGTTGTGCGAATCGATGTGCTTCGTCTCTTACATATTGTAGTAATCTTAGAGCGAAAGAATGTCTGCTTAAATGTAAAGGTTCGTCTTGATTTGGTATAAAAACTTCTTCGTCGCGTTTTGCTAAAGAAATTACTAATTTGGGTTGAGAATAAGTTCGACTGAGAGCCGACAAGACAGAGTTTAATTGTCCTTTGCCGCCGTCGATTAACAGGATATCCGGCGGCGGATTATTGTCGTCGTTGTGTGCAAAGCGGCGAGTAACGACTTCTGTCATACATGCGAAATCATCGATTCCGTTTACCGTTTTTATTTTATAACGCCGATAACCAGACTTGAACGGTAAACCGTCCGTGAAACAAACAAGACTTGCAACCATATCGCATCCGCCAAGATGTGCAATATCAATTCCTTCGATAGTTCGCGGGAGTTCTTCTAATTTGAAAATTTTTTTCAATCCTAGAACGCCTCGCCGCGGATCGATTACGAATGCTTCCGGTTGAACGTGTGTATCGATATTGCCGTGTTGGTCAAGTGTTTCGAGATTGTGTATTTGATCCCGCAATTCGGCTGCAATTTCGTAATTCCGCTCGTTTGATTCAAGTTTCATTTCGCGTTTTAAACCTTCGATCAATGATTTCTTGTTACCTTCAAGAAAACGTATCAAGCGATGTATATTTTTGCGGTATTCAGAAGAGGCAGTCCGAAAGTTACAAGCGCCGGAGCATTGATTGATCGAATATAAAATGCAAGGTCTGAACCAACGGAAGCGTTCATCGTTTGGGCGGATATCTAGTGAGCAAGTTCGGAATTTAAATATTTTCTGCAAGACAATTATTGCTCCGCGCAATCCGCTGGAATTAGTGAACGGACCAAATAAGCGTACTCCGTGTTCTTTGGGAGTCCGTGTTATTTCGACTCGCGGAAAAGATTCCCGTGTGCGAATTTGAAGATATGGAAAAGTTTTTGAATCTTTCAAATCACGGTTGTATTTCGGTTGAATATCTTTAATCAAGCGTGCTTCGAGTAAGAGTGCGTCGACTTCGCTTTCGGTTTGAATATAATCGATATCGGCAATTTCAGGAACGAATACAGATGTGCGGGAATCTTCAATTGCACTTTTATGAAAGTATGATATTGCACGGTTTCGCAAATCTTTTGCTTTACCGATATAGATTACACGCTGTGCAGAATCTTTCATAAGATAAACGCCGGAAGCATGCGGAAGAAGCCGTGCTTTTGCTGCCGCGGAATTATCGTTACCAAAATTATCTAATGTTTTATCGGACATCTTAAAATATTCGTAATATATAAGGTGAAATTTTTACCGCCGACGTCGTTAGTGGTCAGTGGTTAGTTCGCATGCGGAAATTAGCACCGGCTATAAATTCGAATCACTAAATTCCTAACCGCTGCTTTACGCTTAATAATTATAATATTATTCAAATCTGCAATTGTTTCAATCTCCGCATGCGAACTGACAACTAACCACTAACCACTATTTACATTTTATTAGACTCTCAATAGAGACACAAGGCATTGTGTCTTTACGTTGATGATTGTATGGGTTATAACTGTGTTGCGTGCGGAATGGAATAATTTTCTTTTTGTATCTTTTATAGAATTTTTTTCTTATCGGTATTGCCTTTTATGACGATTTAATTTATACTTCGTCCCCGCTTCGCTTATAGGATTATATTTTGCATTTTATTTAATTTTGAATTTTGCTAATTTTTGTAACAATTATTAATTTTGAATTTCAACGTCGAGAATTTAATCAACGGGTTTTTTTGTGTAGAAAATAGTTTTACAACCGATTAAATTTTTACGTTTAAATAGTTGTTTATCAGACTGTAGTTTTTTTTCTTTTTTGATATTTGAAAAAAAAATACAGTGTTGATAATTTATGTAATGTTTATCAAACCCTTTTTTGAAAAGGAAACTAAAAATGAAAAAGACAAACTTCAAATCAAACTTGTCGAACACTAACATCAATATCGACAATGACTTAACAACACACGTTAAATTAGATGTTAAAATAGGTGTTAATTTAGGCAAGCAGGGGGGGGGGGGGGTCTGTGTAAAAGTTGCGACATCGGTTATCTTTACAATGACTCTTCTGGGAACTCTCCCAAGCATTTTTTTGGTTTACTTGGTTTCACACTTGTTGAACTTCTTGTAGTAATTGCGATTATCGGCCTTTTGATTGCGTTACTTCTACCGGCGGTTCAAGCTGCACGAGAAGCCGCGCGCCGAATGCAATGCTCAAACAACATGAAACAATACAGCTTGGCATTGCATAATCATCACGATGTTTATTCCCAATTTCCGGCAGCCAGAAACGTACTCAATAATTTCAACGGTAATGCGGGAATGACTCCAGATAATGAATATGCGCGAGGAATTATAGGGACAGTTGTATTTCTATTTCCCTATATGGAACAAGGCGCATTTTACGAATTAATCGAAAGTACAAGTAAAACAGTAGCAGCTAACTCATGGATTTGGCATGCTAATTTTTCAAACAAAAAAATACCTACTCTTTATTGTCCAAGTGATCCAAATTCAGAAGAATTAACTTCAAGCGGCGGTCTTCCCAATATGTCGCGAAATAATATTATGGTTTCGCATGGTGACGGAATGTGGCACAATAACCGCCCCGATGCCGGTGAATCAAGTGCCACATCGCGAGTTTCAAAACGCGGTATTTTTGCACCATTGACCTACCAAGGATTTGCAACTTGCACCGACGGCACAAGTAATACTATCGTTGTAAGTGAATCTGTAAGCGGCGACAATTATACGAGAGAAGTTAAAGGCGGTATTTTTCCGACTAATAGTATTCACAGTGGCGGTAATGCTGTTCCTGCTGCATGTTTGACTTCAAGCCGCTCTGCAGCTGATCCTAATCTTTTGAACGCAGGCTCTGACACTTGGCGAGGAATGATATTCACCGACGGCAGAGTAACATCATCAGGTTTTTGTACTGTTTTGCCGCCTAATTCTCCTTCTTGTTTATATGGTCAGAATAATCCGAATCACATGTCATGGGGAGTATTTTCGGCAAACAGTAATCATACAGGCGGAGTCAACGGCGCTTTTGCCGATGGTTCTGTCCATTTCATCAGCGACACAATCAATACCGGAAATCCAAGTTCACCGCAAGTGACATCGGGAACAAGCCCGTATGGAATTTGGGGAGCATTAGGAACTCCAAGCGGCGGAGAATCTGCAGCGTTACCATAATCAGAATCATAATCAGAATTATTGTAACGTTAATTCGTGTGCCTTTTGATTGCGTTGATCAAAAGGAAAAATTTTTTTCAGTAACAAGAATATGGGACGAGACAAAAATATGACATTTTTGCTTCTCCCATTTCTTGTATTTCAAAAGTTTCAAAAAATATTTTAAAAATTAAAACAATGAAAATTTCATTTTCAAAAACATTTTCTGTAGTTGCCGTTTTATCGTTTTTAATGTATGCGTCATGCGGCGGCGAATCGAGACCAAAGGAAATGCCGGAATTGTATCCTTCTCAAATAACTATTCTCCAAAAGGGACAAAAACTTGAAGGTGCATCGGTAATACTTTTTAACGAAAACTCTGAACAATCGCGATGGATTGTCGGCGGAGTAACCGATAGTAACGGGATTTGTAAGCTAAAAACTTTAGGTAAGTTTGATGGTGCTCCTGTTGGAAAATACAAGGTTACAGTAGAAAAAACAACAACTACCGAAAGCGAAACCGCCAAAAAACCACAGCCGTCAGACCCAAAAGAATTAGAAGAATATTACATCAAAATAACAAACGAACAAAAACATTATGATCATGTTGATTCGAAATATAAATCTTCGGCAACAACTGATTTAGAAATTGAAATCATCGCTGGTAAAAATGAGAAAAATTTCGATGTCGGTGCAGCGGTTCAGGAAGAAATTATTTTAGCTCAATAGTAAAGGTAATATTTCAGTGAAATAATTTATTGTTGCCGGAACGCGGTTGTCTCGTCTGCATCATTAGGAGTTTTTTTGACAGGATGACAGCAGTGGTTAGTGTTTAGTGGTTAGTGTTTAGTTCGCATGCGGAATTATTACTGACGCTAAGTACGAATCACAATTCTGTTTATTCTGTCAAAAAAACAACAAACTAAAAACGAAATTAGCTGGAACGCAGACGTCCTGTCTGCATAATTTGTGTAAGAAATGGTTTTACGCAAATTAAATTTTTTACGTTCAAATAGTTGTTTATCAGACTGTAGATTTTTTTCTTTTTTGATATTTGAAAAAAATACAGTGTTGATAATTTATGTAATGTTTATTCAACCTTTAATTAAAAGGAAACGAAAAATGAAAAAGACAAATTTAATGTCAAATTTGCCGAACACCGAAATCAAAATGAAAATTGATTTCACGGCAAATGTTAAAGTAAGTGTTAATTTAGACAAGCGGAATGCGCTAGGAAATCAATGTAAAAGTTTCGATAATGATGATTCTTTGTGTGATAATTCTAATTGGAAAATTTCGAGACTTTCTTTTGGTTTATTTGGTTTCACACTTGTTGAACTTCTTGTAGTAATTGCGATTATTGGTATTTTGATTGCGTTACTTTTACCGGCGGTTCAAGCTGCGCGGGAAGCTGCTCGGCGAATACAATGTTCAAACAACATGAAACAATTCGGCTTGGCGTTGCATAATCATCACGATATTCATTCCAAATTACCGGCAGCCAGAAGTGTACTCAATAATTACAACACTGGTATAGGAATGAATGATGCACATGGCAGCGGAATAGTAGGTGCGATTGTATTTTTGCTTCCTTATATGGAACAAGGCGCAATGTACGAATTAATCGAAAACAACAGTAAAACAGCAGCAAACGGCTCATCACCTTGGGATAATACTTATTTGACGGACAAAAAAATACCTACTCTTTATTGTCCAAGTGATCCTAATGCGCAAAAACGAACAGCAACAATCCCTTCTCGTCTTCCTATTCCGGGCATATCGCGAATGAATATTATGGTTTCACACGGCGACGGAATGTGGCACAATAATCGTCCCGATGCCGGTGAATCAAGTGCCACATCGCGAGTTTCAAAACGCGGTATTTTTGCACCATTGACTTATCATAAATTGTCAGCTTGTAAAGACGGAACGAGTAATACAATCGCAGCAAGTGAATCTGTAATCGGAGAAAACGAGACGACTAGAGTTAAAGGCGGTATTTTTCCGACCAGTAGTATTCACAGCGGCGGTAATGCTGTTCCTGCTGCATGTTTGACTTCAAGCCGTTCTGCAACTGATCCTAATACTTTGAATGAAGTTTCTGACACTTGGCGAGGAATGTTATTTGTCGATGGCAGAACAACATCGGCGGGTTTTTGTACTGTTTTGCCGCCTAATTCTCCTTCTTGTTTATATCCGAATACACCGGTTCACATGTCATGGGGAGTATTTTCGGCAAACAGTTATCATAATAATGGAGTCAATGTTGTTTTTGTTGATGGTTCTGTTCATTTCATTACCGATACAATTAATGCCGGAAGTTCGAGTTCATCGCAAGCATCATCGGGAAAAAGTCCGTATGGAATTTGGGGAGCATTAGGAACTCCAAGCGGCGGTGAATCCGTAACGTTACCATAAAATATAATAAAAATTATCGTAACGTTAATTCAAACGAAATTTCACAAAGATTTGTAAACACGAAAGACACGAACAAGAGCTAACTATCAAGAAGTCCCGCTAGGGACGACACTTTATTAATTGTATGCTCCAGCATACGGAAGGAGCTAATTAAGTGTCGTCCCTGCGGGACTTGGATAAGTTATAGACGTGTGATCCGTAAACTAAAGCATACGGTTAATAAAGTTTTTTGGTGAATAGTCCCTAGCGGGACTTAACAGGTATGTGATTGATAATTTAAAATTCGTAAACAACCAAAAAACGAAAACAAATATTCCACTGATATATTACAAAGATTTTTAAACACGAAATAAACGAAATTTCATAAAAGATTAAAACCAAATTCTATTTCTCATGTGTTCTCACATTTAATTTCATAGATTCTAATTTTTTGGTAATTGTCTATATTTAACTCATATTCATTACAAAGTACCAAATAGAAGAAAAAAATCTTGTCGAAACAAGACTCGCCGGTAAGATATCTATTGCAAGAATTGAAAGTCAATGATATACTTCCTGCCCTTCGTTTTTTTGAATTTAATGTGTAATAAAATAAGTATTCAAGATATGTAATATTTCAGCGGATTCGTTAATACAAGATTATCATAATGAAAGCCGTGATACTCTTTGAGATTTTACGTTACAGAAATTTATTTTACGAGTTGTATAAATGCCAATTTAAACAATAATAAAAGTCATGATTAAAAAACTTAATATCGTTTATGTTGTTCCTTCTCGTTATGACGATGATGGTTATGTACAGCGTTGGACTTGGGGCGTCGTTCCTTCTAACACATTAGCGGTGATCAAAAGTCTTGCCCGCGACATGATAGATAAGAAATCATTGCCCGATGTTGAAATTACTTTGGAATCTTATGACGATAATATCCAAGAAATACCTTTCGATAAAATAGCACGTCATAATCTTGATCCTGAAACTAAAGTCGTTGTTGGTATAGTCGGCGTACAATCTAATCAATTTCCCCGCGCTTCTGATATTGCTCTTCGATTCCGTAAACTCGGTTTAGATGTAATGATTGGCGGATTTCACGTTACAGGTGTAATAGCACTGTTCGATAAACTCACGCCTGAATTACAATTACTTGTTGATAACGGCGTATCTCTTGTTGCCGGCGAAGCCGAAACGCCCGGAGTTATGGAAAAAATTTTTACCGATGCAATCAACAACGAATTACAATCGGTTTATCGTTTGCCTAAAGCTCCGGATTTGACAAACGCACCTCTCCCCAAAGCAGACCCTCAATATATTGATCATTTCGGCGCAAGATGGGCTACGATTGATTCGTCACGCGGTTGTCCTTTCGGGTGTACGTTTTGTACGGTAATAAATATTCAAGGTCGAAAAATGCGATGCCGTTCTTCTGAAGCTGTAATCGAAACGGTCAAAGAAAATTGTCAAAACGGGATACCAAACTTCTTTTTTACCGATGATAATTTCGCACGTTCCGCACATTGGGAAACAATTTTTGACGCTCTCGCTGAAATGAAACAAAACGGAAATTCCGTAAACTTCATGATGCAAATAGATACGCAGTCGAGTAAAATTCCTAATTTCGTTGATAAAGCTGTTAAAGCCGGCTGCCGGATGGTTTTTATCGGAATGGAAAGTGTAAATCCTGACAATATCGCCGAAGCCGGTAAAACGCAGAATAAAGTCGAGCAATATCAATCGATGGTTCAAACTTGGCAGAGGTCAGGTGTAATTGTGCATGTCGGTTATATTATTGGTTTCCCGAAAGATACAATTGAATCTGTAAAACGCGACATAATTTTTCTACGTGATCATGTCGGCGTTGACCTAGCATCGTTTTTTATGCTTACACCGTTGCCCGGCTCCGTTGATCATTTCGAGATGATCAAACGCGGCGTGCCTATCGATCCCGACTTGAATAAATACGACTCCTTCCACGAAACATTCGTACATCAATCAATGAAACCGGGTGAATGGAAAGCAGCAACAAAATTAGCTTACACCGAATTTTATTCAAAAGAACATTGCACAAAAATTCTCAAACGATTACCCAAAGATCACTATTGGCTGATGTTTTGGAATTTGATTTGGTACCGTTACTCCGGCGTTCTTTCGGGTACGCACCCAATGATGACAGGCTTTTTCCGCCGAAAAAATAGACTCGATAGACGTACCGGTATGCCCCGTGAAAATATTTTCAAATTCTCATGGCGTTGGATTAAAGATTTCATTCTCGACAGCAGTTCATATATCAAATTATTTTTTGAGTTCCAAGAAATATGGTTCCTGACAAGACGAAGCGCAATGGTACAAGAAAAAATAGACGGCTTAGTCGCAACAAATAATGATAATACCGTTACCATTGATTCTGCCGTAATCCCGGAACTACCGCGAACACGTGTTATGAATCATCTAATGAAAATACGTCATTGGGCTCCGCTTGCTCAATTGAAATCGTGTTGGAACTCATTGCAACAGCGCGTCGCCGAATACAATTGGAAAGGACAATACGAAACCGCAATTCAAGAATTAAAAAATCAACTAAAAGCAACAGCAGAAAAATTACGTTCAATGGCGTCTTTAATTCGGCAAGATAAACATAAAGCTAAAGCATTAGAAGGTGTCGCTTTTGAAATCGATAATTATATCAATATAATCGAATCTGAACCTGTAAACTCGACAACATTATACAAAATACAACAATTCGTAGGAGAAAAATTACTGGCACGATATGAAGAAATGTCAAGTAGTTGCGTGTATTTACGGCGTTGCGCTAATCGTTTAAGAACTAATGCAATTGAGAATATCAAAAAAGGTAAAATAATAAATTCCGGCATAGAGTTGACTCGCCGTTTATGGGTCATACCTGTTGACGCTTTTCTTTCTTTTAGATTTTTCCTCGCCGTATTCAGACAAGAACTTTAAAAATCCCGCAGGATGACATCTTATTAATCGTATGTTTCAGCATACAGCAGGAGCTTCAAATGTGAATATACTCATTGTACTTTAAAATTCGGTATTCTTTTTCGTTACAAAAAATGAAATTGAGGAATGTTTATTTTATTCCTCCCCATGAAGCGTAGCATATATTTTTGTGTAAAATTTCTATGTCTTTGAAACCGGCTTTTTTCATTAGTTCTATTTGGTAGGTAATGGATCGCGGGGTATCTTCTTTTTCGATGCATTTTATTATATTTTGACAAAATTCTTTTCCGCCGGCTTTTTCGAGATATTCAGCATAACGATGCTGGAAAAATTCTGTTAAAGAGTTATTATCTTGTGTAATCAAGTCTGAAATCATCAAGCATCCTTTGGGTTTTAGGAAGTTATAAAGTTTTTTGAAAACATTTTCCCAATCTGAATTTTCGCGTAAATGATGTAAAACAGCACCCGCAAGAATAATATCAAAATGATTTTCTGATAATATAACGTTACGAATATCACATTGTATGATTTGAACTTTTCCATTGGTTTTAGTAGAAATACGTTCGAATGCTTTATTCAGCATTGGTTGACTTAAATCAACAAGAGTACAATTCAGATTAGGAATTTTTTGCAGCATTGTTAAAGTATAATTTCCTGCACCGCATCCGATATCGAGTAAATTTTCTGCATTAGGGACAAGTATTTTAGCGGCTTCCGTAAGCAACTCTAAAGAATATTTAGGATCAATTGTAGAAATTTGTCCAGTATCTAAATTGGCGAACCGTTCAACATCATTATCGAATCGTTGACGAATTTCGTCTGTTGTTGATTTCATAATAGGTCAAATTAATTAGTGGTTAGTGGTTAGTTCGCATGCGGAAATTATCACGGGTTATAAGTTCAAATCACTAACCACTGAGTGATGGTTTCAAGTTTTGACTCTTTGTAATTTATTATTTAAAATCTTGTCAATCTTGTTATCCTGTTTTTCTGTTTTCCTGTTTTTCTGTCAAAAAACAAAACTAATATATACTCATTACACTTTAAATTTCGGTTTTCGTTTTAAACTAAACTCGCCCTGAAAGGGCAATCAGCATTAGCGTAGGGCGACGCCCTACGGAAAAAATATAATACACCAAAGCCCTGTAAGGGCGGCAGCAAAAAATTATTTATGATCTTTAGGCTTGCGCCCTTTCAGGGCTTAATTTCAAAGGTGAAACCATTACGT
>JAITKS010000335.1 GCA_031278315.1 Planctomycetaceae bacterium
ATAATTAGTTTTCCTTAAAACTATTGTGAGAGATAAAAAATGTCGGGGTTTTCTTTTCATACCGTATCCGACAATAGCGAAGTGTTTCGGTAATGATGAAAATATCCCTTCAAAGTAAACGCAACAACATGAATGAGTATTATTACAATCCGCAAAACAATGTCAATATCCAGAGCCAAGCGATCATTTGGTTTAATATCATTACCGGTTATGGTATATTGGCGAAGTGTTGTTGCGGTAACTTTTTTTGATGTTATAATTGGAAAAGTTTTTTGAAGTTAAGAAAACTCTGAAAGAAAAAACGTTCCTAACATTTTTTCATAATAATAGGACTAAATGTAATATATCAGTGGAATTTTTGTTTTTCAACTTTTTTTGAGTTATGAATTTGAAAATGAGATTGGTGAAAAATGAACTTGAAGCCTTTTGGGAATAATATTTCTCATACTTTGAATTTCGGTATTCGTTTTAAACTAAAATCGTCCTGAAAGGGCAATCGGTATTTTGGGTTCTTTTGCACAAGGTGAAACCGCAAACGATTTAGATTTTTATATAGATTTAGAAACTTATGATTTAAAAAAATTAATCGAATTAAAAAATGATCTTGAAAAAATATCCCAGAAATCCGTAGATATAATGATAAAAAAATATGCAAACCCGATAATTTTACTTAGAGCAAAAAAGGATATGAAATATGTTAAAGGTATATCTTGAAACGACCATTTTTAACCGTTTTCTCGAAACAGGACGCGATTATAATATAGAAACTCAACGCCTTTTTGAAAAAATATCAGAAAATGAAATAGAGGCTTATTCATCTGTTTATGTTCTCGAAGAACTTGACAAAGCAACAGAACCAAAACGGAGTGAAATGATAAATCTCATTTCAAAATATAGAATAATTGTATTGGAAATCGATCAGAGAACGTATGATTTGGCTGAAATATATGTTGAAATGGGAATAATACCCATAAAATTTCGTGTTGATGGAATACATATCGCAATGGCTGCCATACATAATATGGACTGTATCATTAGTTTAAATTTCCATCATATAAATAAATTGAAAACGAAAATGGCAACAGAAATAATTCACCGTATGAAAGGATACAACAATCCTTTCATCTGCACGCCGATGGAGGTAATAGACAATGACCAATTATGAAAATGAACTTGACAAGATAAGAATAAAATTATATGAAGAAACAAGTAACATGAAAAAAGATGAAATTGTCAAGATGGTAAATACACACGCTCAAAAAATAGCACAAGAATTTGGAATACGTATAGTAAAAGAAACAAATGAAAATTATTTTCAGAAAATAAATACATAAGAATACCAATATAAAAGACCATCCGCCATCCGTGTTGGACGCTTCGTAACAGGTTTTTAGAAGTTCACAGTAATGAATCCGCTGAATTTTTTATTAGAGGTTATAAGAAATGAAAGAAACAATTAATGTAAACAATTTAATTGAAATTAGGAGAGTGGGACTACAGGCATTGCGGGATAGAAATAAGATTTTACATAATATATCAGTGGAATTATCGTTAAAAGATAAACCTAATGTAGGCGACCTTTCGCTGAAAGGTCGCAACGGTTGAGCTGGTTTTCCCATTTCTGTCCGTCCACAGGGGCAAGTCGGCTATCGCCGACGCCATGTTTCGGCGAAACATGACCTACCTTTGAATTATTGCTTTTTCGGCGGTTCACACAAAAATTCCGCTGATATATTACAAATAAATAAATCGGAATTTGTAACACTACAGAATAGTTACACTTTGGGAAAATTCTAAAAACCTTGTTTCCTAAAAATATCGTCCTTGAAAATAAAGACTTGCGAATATTTTTGAGTAAAATTTAGGTTTTTAGAAGTTCCTGTTACAAAATAGCAGATACGTTCAGAACATATTTGCTATGGGGACGTCCAATTCGTGTTTACGGCAAGCGGCACAAAAATCTTGCATTTTTTGTATCGACACTCTGCCGAGTTCAGTTCGTTTTCCGTATGCTTCCATTCGTTTTTCCGTATCAGCACCGTTTTTTTGCATAACAACCGCTTCATGATGAGCAATTGTTGCTTCTACAAATGCTTGGTAAGCAGACTTAAAATCCTCTGGAAAAGAGGAACTGCTTAAAGATTTTGCCTTCGATTTAAACTCGTTAATAAACGGCGTTAAATCTTTGGGATCACCGGCATTCTCAAATGACAGCGATTTTTTGGTGAGTTCGTTAGCCGCTTCAAATAAACCGTTGGCGGCTTTTTCCATTGACGTTTTCGAACTGCCGCAACCGGATATTGCAATACTCACAATTCCTAAAATAATCGCAGCAAAAAATTGTTGATAACGTTTCATAATTTTCCTTTCTGTTTTTGAAAGTTGTAAAATGTTAAAGTTACAAAAAAAATAATCTGGTAATAAAATTTATTTGTAACCGTTTTGGTTTTTTGAAAATATGTGAACTAATACGCAGAACACAAGGAATTTTCAAATTAAACGTTCATGATTCTGCGTATTAAGTGTTCAAACAATCTTGTCAATTTTTTAGTTTATCCGAAAAAGATATTAACGCGGTTTACCTAAATTAAATTCGTAACCGCTGCTTTCACCGACGAGTTCTC
>JAITKS010000379.1 GCA_031278315.1 Planctomycetaceae bacterium
AGAGAAAGAAGGTTTGTAATATTAGATTTTTCGTAATTTATCAACGGAATTTTTTTTGACAAGATTACAGAATTACATGATTGACAGGATTTTTAAATGATAAATTAAAAGAATCAAAACTTGAAACCATCAATTAGTTGTTAGTGATTTGAAATTAGAATCCGTGATAATTTCCGCATACGAACTATAACTATTATCCTGTAAATCTTGTAATCTTGTTTATTCAGTCAAAAAAATTATTCCACTGATATATTACAAAATTTTAGAGATTTAGAGATTTAGAGCTTTATAGAAATCAGAGCTTTATAGAAATCACCCCAAGAAAATATTACAAAGTTGCAAGTAATGAACGTACACGAATTTTTACGGCACCTAATTGTGCGCCTTCGTCAATTTTTAATAACGTGTGAATCTTCCCCTTGTGTGCAAGAATTTCCTCAACTTGCTCCGCCGTAACTGCATCAAGGCCGCACCCAAAAGAATTTAATTGAATCAATTGAAATCTGCTATTTTGTTTCGCAACAAACGTTGCAGCTCTGTATAATCTTGCATGATAACTCCATTGATCAACAACTCTCAACGAAAACATTAATTCTTTCCCCAAATGTGCAATTGAATCACCAGTTAAAACAGCAGCCCCGCTTGACACAATTAACTCCGGTATTCCATGATGTATCATTGGGTCTAAATGATACGGCCGCCCAGCCAACACAATAACCGGATTCGTATTCGCCGTACTTGTTTCTATAAATTCTTCACCCTTTCGGCAAACTTCATCCCGATATTCTTTTTGAGTTTCAATAGCTCTTGCCAAAGCATGCTTTATTTCATTATACGAAACATCAAATTTATTAAATTCTTCATAAAGCCGTTTTCGCAAAATTTTTGCATCCGCTGCTGGTAAAAAAGGCGCAATAAATTCTACCTTTCCATTGCGAATTTCATCTATATTCAATCTCAATAACTCTGGATACGATCCTACGACCGGACAATTATGTGTAAAAAGAACATCCGAAAATTCCCGCTGCTCAAACGGTAACGCCGGATGAAATATCCTTTTTACTTTACGCTCGATCAAATTTATAATATGACCATGCGCTAACTTCGCTGGAAAACAAAGAGTCTGCGAAGGAATACTACTCAATCCCTTGTTATACAATTTCGGCGTTGACTGTTCCGATAACGTTACTCTAAATCCTAGCTCTGTCAGAAAAGCAAACCAAAACGGATAAATTTCAAACATATTCAAAATTCGCGGTACGCCGATTTCTCCGCGAATAGATTTGTGCGAGTCAAGCGGCTCGTAAAAATTAAATACCCGATCATATTGATAACGGAAAAAATTCGGTAACTGCACTTTCGTAATCTTTTCTGACCATACAACAGAATCAGTAATAGACGGTGATAACTCCGTAATCTTATTCGCCCCTTTCAATACTGCGTCTGACTTAAAATTAACAACAGAATCAACAGCAAACTTACTTGGACCCCTTTCACACTTATTCCCCGAAACGAATACACGATTGTCAGGAAAAGAATGAACCGCTAACAAACATTTATTAGAACATCCTGGACAACGTTTCAATTTCGATTCCATTTTGAATCCCGATAAATTATCCCGAGAAATTATTCCTGAAACTAATTCTTCCGGCTTATTCACGGCACGCTCACGCGCAATAAGCGACGCACCAAACGCACCCATAATTCCTGCAATATCAGTTCTATAAACTTCACGCTCAATCAAAAACTCAAAAGCACGAAGCACCGCCGGATTGTTAAATGTACCGCCCTGAACCATTACACTCCTGCCGAGTTCATTGAAATTATTTATTTTTAACACTTTGTAAAGAGCATTTTTTGCAACAGAATAAGCAAGCCCCGCAGATATATCCGCAACCGGCGCATTTTCCTTTTGAGCTTGCTTCACTTTTGAATTCATAAATACAGTACACCGCGTGCCAAGATCAATCGGCGACTTTGCAAATAACGCTTCCTTCGCAAATGAAACAATATCATACCCAAGCGACCCCGCAAACGTTTCAAGAAACGAACCACACCCCGACGAACACGCCTCATTCAATATTATTTTGTCAATCTTTCCGTTCTTTATTCCAATACACTTTATATCTTGCCCGCCAATATCAAGAATAAAAGAAGTTTCCGGTACAAAATATTGAGCAGCTCGAAAATGAGCTAGCGTTTCAACTTCGCCATCGTCTATTCCTAAAGCAGCTTTGAGAATAGTCTCGCCGTAACCGGTAACACAACTGCGCCGAATACGAGCATTAGACGGAATTTTTGAATAAACATCCGAAATAATTTTTAATACCGCACTTATCGGATCACCTTCGTTTGTTCCATACCAAGTTGCAAGAATTCGAGATTGTGCGTCCGTTAAAACGGCTTTGGTTGTCGTTGAACCGGCGTCAATACCTAGAAATAAATCGCCCGCTACAGTCGTAATATCGGCACGTTCAGCCTTGACCGAATTATGCCTTGCAGCAAATTGCTCATAAGCTTCCTGCGAATCAAATAAAGGAATTAAACGCACCGTCTCTTCATAACAATTGCTGTCAAGTACATGATTTACACGTCCGCATAAATCAGACGCTGAAATTGAAATATCATTTTCGGATAATATCGCTGCTCCAAGTGCTACATAATAAAGTGAATTGTCAGGTACGATCATACAATTTTCGTCCAGCCCTAAAGTTTCTTTGAATCTTTTTCGTAATTCCGGCAAGAAGTGCAACGGTCCGCCTAGAAATGCTGCCGGTCCACAGATTTTTCTACCGCATGCAAGTCCGCCGATAGTTTGATCAACTACAGCTTGAAGCACACTTGCAGCTACATCTTCACGAGAAGCACCTTCGTTTAACAACATCGTTACATCAGATTTAGTGAAAACTCCGCAACGTGCAGCAATAGGATAAATTGTTTTATGCCTCGAAGCAAGATCATTAATACCAGCGGCATCCGTTTTAAGAGTTACAGCAATTTGATCAATAAATGCACCAGTGCCGCCGGCACACGTTTCATTCATACGCTGGTCTATACTGCCTTCAAGAAAAGTTACTTTAGCGTCCTCACCGCCGAGTTCAATTGCAACCGATGTTTGAGGAATAAAAGTAGTAATAGCATGCAAAGCCGCAACAACTTCTTGAACAAACGGAATACCTAATTTTTGCGAAACACCAATGCCCGCCGAACCTGACATCGCAAGTGTAAATACCATATCAGGAAACACTTGAGAAACTTCAGATACAAGTTTTGATAAAGCTTGAAACACCCCAGAGAAATGACGAGCATAACGAGACCAAATAATTTGACGGGTTACGGTATCAAAAACAACAGCTTTGACTGTCGTCGAACCGACATCCAAACCGAGCCGAAATTGAGGCAGCTCCTCAGAGCTTGATTTAATTGATGACATTTGTAATCGTTGTTATTGTTGTTAATATGTATTTTGTTATTTCAGCACTTTAGCTCGACAATGTTAAAATCAAAAATTGTTACTTCGTATTCATATTTCGTAATATCCCAATATCCTAATAGCCTAGTAGTTGAGCTTCGTAATAATGAATAGGATAAATTTCCTACTTGTTATTGAAATCGTAATAGGTCAAAAGTGTTTAACCAACAACATTAAAAGCTTGGTTGTCTGTTGGAAATCGGAAATTAGATTCTACAGAATACGCCCTTGTATCGCCGAAATTCATAGTACGATGCGTATAAATTTTTCGTGTTATTCATATCCTCAAAAAAAATAAATAATGTAATATCACCAATAATTAGAGATACCCATTTATTAAAATTGAAAGTTTTACAAATGTACAAGGTCTCGTTCAAATTCTGCCAATGTTTCACAAGATAACGCTTGTTCA
>JAITKS010000385.1 GCA_031278315.1 Planctomycetaceae bacterium
AGAGAAAGAAGGTTTGTAATATTAGATTTTTCGTAATTTATCAACGGAATTTTTTTTGACAAGATTACAGAATTACATGATTGACAGGATTTTTAAATGATAAATTAAAAGAATCAAAAACGTGAAACCATCAATTAGTTGTTAGTGATTTGAATTTTATCGAGATTTACTTTTGCGATTCCCCCGCATTCCAATCTTTGTGAAGTCTGATACAATTTTGCCCTTTGCTGTATGGTTGCGGCATGTTTTATGTTGGCTTTGTATGACGCAACTTTAACTTAAAAATCAACCAACACTCAAATTCAAGGAGAATAAAATGAATCGCCGCGACTTTCTTAACACAACATTGATATTGGCAAGTTCGGGAATTGCTTTTGATAATTTATTTGCACAAGATAAACCAATATCACAATATATCGGTAACGGAGGCGAATTACCTCAAAAGCATCTTACCGTTTATCCTGATACACAAAACGGTAAACATCAACTTTATCAACTCTGGATACGCGATAGCGAAAATACTATATTAACTTCTTACCGCGCACATAAGACTCAAAAGTATCCGTTCTTTTATCCTGTCGCTGGACCGCAAAGCGGATTGTCGTTGACAACAGAATCAGGACGGCCTTGGCCGCACCATCGCTCCGTATTTTTCGGTGCCGACTCTGTAAACGGCGGAAATTATTGGCAAGATATTTTGAGTAAAGGTCAAATTATTTCGCAAGGTCCAGCATTCGCTAAAGATGAAAAAGGAAAATACAAAATCAGCGGCACTCGTGTAGAAATTGTCGATAATTGTGTTTGGACAAAACCTGAACAACCGCCTATTTTAGAAGACAAACGTAAATTTGTTGTACGTCTGATAGATAAAAATCGTTATGCAATAGATACGGAAATTGTACTCAAAGCGGTTACTGATAAAGTAGTTTTTAAGAAAACAAATCACGGTTTATTTGGAATTCGTTGTTCGCATGATATATCTGTACCCGGCGGCGGGAAGTTAATTAGTTCAAATGGAGATGTCGGCGAAAAAGATACAATCGGTAAAGCGGCAAAGTGGATGGCTTTTTTCGGCAAAAGACGCGGAACGGAATTGGTCGAAGGAATTGCTGTTTTTTGTCCGTCGAAAGCACCGCATCCAAAATTCGAAAATTGTAAATGGTTCACTCGTGATTATGGTAATTGCTCACCTTTCCCGATGAATTTTTTCAACAAAGATGAAAATATTACTCTTGTCAAAGATGAAGAGTTAAAGTTGCAATATAGTGTTGTAGCGTTTACAGGTTCGCCGGAGGAAGCCGAACTAGACAAACTTTGGGAAGAGTTTGATAAAAGTTGCAGCGAAAAAATAGTTGTAGGCTGAACGTGGATAAATCTACAATTCAAGTGTGAACAGTTAAATAGTTAAATATCAGTTAATGTTTTTAAAAATAGCAATAGGCAGTGATCATCATGGAGTAGCTATTCGCATAAAAATAGCAGAAACTCTTCATCGTGAGGGACATGATGTGGTCGAATATGGTCCGCCGATAGATAATCGCGATGCGGTCGATTATCCTGATGTTGCGGCTGATGTCGCAGATTTAGTTTGTAACGGTAACGTTGATCGCGGAATTTTAATTTGCGGAACCGGAATCGGAATGTGTATTACAGCAAACAAATTTGCTGGTGTACGCTCTGCGCCAATTATAGATGAACTACAAGCAGAATTAAGCAGACGGCATAACGATCTGAATGTCTTATGTTTATCAGCTGAAATGTTAAGCGAAGATATGATTTTTCGTATTATCGATATCTGGATTAAAACGCCTTTCGACGGCGGACGGCATGAAAAACGAATCGAAAAAATCGAAAAAATCGAAAACGAATTAGGAATCTGCGGATAAATATACTCTTCGTACTTTAAATTTATTTACAATTTTAAAAATTATGAAACGAGCGGTAGTTCTTCTTTCCGGCGGTCTTGACTCTTCGACAGTTGCGGCAGTTGCGAGTTCAGACGGATATGAAATTTTCGCTTTGACGATTGACTATAATCAACGTCATCGAATTGAAATCGAATCGGCAAAACGTGTAGTGAAATCAATTGGTGCAATTCAGCATGTAATATTGCCTTTAAACTTACGTCTTTTCGGGGGCAGTTCTTTGACTGACGATTGGGAAGTTACTAAAAACGTACCTGTCGATAAAATCGGTAATTCAATTCCGACATCATACGTTCCGGCTAGAAATATAATTTTTCTATCTGTAGCTTTTGCTTATGCTGAAACAATTCAGGCTGAAAAAATTTATATCGGTGTTTCGGCAATTGATTACAGCGGCTATCCTGATTGTCGTCCTGAATTTTTAACTGCTTTTGAAAACATGGCAAAACTTGCAACAAAGGTTGGAAACGAGGGCGGCAAAATTTCAATTGTTGCTCCTCTTGTCCATCTTGATAAAACTGCGGCGATAAAACTCGGTCTGAAGCTTGGTGTAGATTATTCGCTAACTCACACTTGTTACGATCCGGCTGATGACGGACTTGCGTGCGGAGTTTGTGAATCATGTTTGTTAAGATTACAGGCTTTCAAAAATGCAGGTATAAAAGACCCAATCAAATATGCGTGAATATACTATTATTCTGTTACACACCGTTAAAATAACTGGACTTTCCAAAAAAATTAAACTTAATTTCTTGTAAAATATCAGTGGAATTTGTACGGTCATCATTATAGGCAGCAATTATAAGCAGCAATTTTAAGTATTAATCAAACCAGCCCCGAAAGGGCGATCAGAATAATAGTGTACAGTGATTAATGATTCGAATTTATATTCGGTTCTAATCTCCGCATGCGAACTGACCACTAACCACTAATATTGACCGTCCTTTCAGGGCGATTTTAATGAATACATGTTTAAAACAAATACCGAAATTCAAGTAAGAATAGTTTAAAATTAAGCTCGTTATTTTGGCGGGAGGTCAAGAAATCATACTATTTATAATTTAGAGTTTAGCGATTCTTATGCGTAAAAAAGATGTTGCGGGTTAAGAGATCAAGTGTCTGTTTATTGAAAATTCAAAATCAAAAAGTGAACAATTATTTTATTTTAAAAAGGAGTCAAAAGTGTTACGTACTAAAACGTGCGGAGAGTTACGAAAAGAAAATATTGGTGAGTTCGTTGAGCTTGCCGGATGGGTTAATGCGGTTCGCGATCACAGCGGAATTTTATTTATAAGTTTGCGGGATCGTTATGGTGTTACTCAAATTGTATTCTCTCAAGGAGTCGGTAATGATCAAATAGAACTCGTGCGTTCTTTGCATCCGGAGGATGTAATTCGAGTTTCTGGTGTTGTACAATCTCGGCCGGATGGAATTGTCAACAAGACAATAGCAACGGGTGAAATAGAAATTCTATCTGAACGGATTGAGATTCTTAATCGATCTCAAATTCTTCCGTTTCAGCCGTCGTCTCCTGAAGTACCAACGGAGGAAACACGATTGAAATATCGTTATCTTGACTTGAGACGGTCAAAGATGCAAAGATCACTTGCTTTGAGGCATCGAATAACAAAAATAATGCGGGATTATTTTGATGAGCTTAATTTTGTTGAGATTGAGACTCCGATTCTTGGTAAAAGTACGCCTGAAGGTGCGCGTGATTATTTAGTTCCGAGTCGAATTTCGCTAGGTGAATTTTATGCGTTACCGCAGTCCCCGCAATTGTACAAGCAGATTCTGATGATTGCCGGTTACGACCGTTATTTTCAAATAGCACGTTGTTTCCGCGATGAAGATTTAAGAGCAGACAGACAACCTGAATTTACACAAATGGATCTTGAAATGTCGTTTGTAGAGATGGAAGACATTATTGAAACGATAAATGGTCTAATGGCTCGTCTGATGAGTGAAGTTTTAGGACGTGAATTAAAGCTGCCGATTCCGCAAATGACTTACGACGAAGCGATGGAACGTTTCGGACATGACGCTCCCGACCTAAGATTTGGAATGGAACTAATTGATTTAACAGACATTGCAAAAAACGTAGATTTCCGTATCTTTCGAGAAGCTGCATTGTTAGAAAACGGCAAGGGTAGAGTTAGGGCAATAAATGCAAAGGGTGCCGCAGAAAAATTTTCTCGAAAGGATATTGATAATTTTAATAGCTGGGTGATTGAGCAATTTGGGGCAAAGGGTGTAGCGTGGTTTAAGGTTGGCAGCGACGGCAAACTGATTTCACCGATTACGAAAAATTTTAATGAAGAACAATTACGTCAGATTGCAGAGCGTCTTGGTGCAGAGCCCGGCGATTTTTTACTTTTCTCAGCTGATACTTTTGCAACAACGTGCAAAGTGTTGAATGGACTACGGAGACGATTAGCGGTAGTATTAAATTTGATTGATCCGGACGAAATAAATTTGTGTTGGATAGTGAATTTTCCAATGTTTGATTGGGATGTTGAAGAGAAACGTTGGATAGCAATGCATCATCCGTTTACATCACCGTTAAAGAGTGACTTAAATTATATTGATACGGAGCCAGGTAAGATTCGGGCTGAGGCGTATGATTTAGTATTGAATGGATTTGAAATTGGCGGCGGAACGATTCGAATTCATGATTCGCGGATTCAATCGCGTGTATTTGAGCTTTTGGGTTTATCGATGGAATTGGCGAGGGAGCAATTTGGTTTTTTGCTTGACGCGTTACAATTTGGCGCACCGCCTCATGGCGGTATTGCGTTAGGGTTAGATAGACTAGTAATGTTATTTGCAGGATTAGATAATATAAGAGATTGTATAGCTTTCCCTAAAACAACCAAAGCAGCGGACCTAATGACAGGAGCACCAAGTACAGTAGCTATGAAACAACTTGATGAACTCGCAATAAAAATCAAATAGTATAAATAAAATTTGTTAGTATAAAAAAAAATTGTTCTTTATGTTTTCTAAAAGTTTTCTAAAAGTTTAGTAATATACTTTTCACACTTTAAATTTCGGTATTCGTTTTAAACTAAAATCGCCCTGAAAGGGCAACAGGATTTTTTCCTGAATCGCCCGTCCCAGCGGGGCGGGTAAAAGTCCCCCCCTCCCCGAAGCCCTGAAAGGGCGATCGGATATTGTCTCAAAATAGTGGTGAGTTCAAATTTATTTTTAGCCAACCTTATTTTTCACCTTATTTTTCCGAACAAAACTATTCATCAAAAAACTTAGTAGCCAATAAGATCACCACACACAAACCTTATTACCTTATTAACAAATCGTTTTTCAATAATAAGGTTTTGTTTTTAATTTTTTTAACACGAAACACACGAAATATCACGAAAAACACGAAAGGTTTTTTTAGATAATTTTTCGTCTATTTTGTTATTTCGTTTTTTTTGTACTCTCAAAAAATGATGATTTTCTTTTGCGATATATTATTACGGCAATAAAAATAATCGCTGCGAAAATAATAATCAACGCAATAAGATAATACAAAATTTTCGACTCGCTTAAATTTGACGGCTGTCGGTTCGGAAGTTGGCCGTTTATCGATTGTTGATTATTTGTTGACAGAATAGCTGACGGTTCGTCGTCTGGAGGTTCTGGAATCATTAAGATTTTTTCACCAGTTTGTGAATTGGTTGAATACGCTCGTGAATC
>JAITKS010000048.1 GCA_031278315.1 Planctomycetaceae bacterium
ATAGCGGACATCTTGAAGTGGTGAAGTATCTGATTGAAGAAAAAGGTGCAGACTTAAACGCAAAAAAGAATAACGGTGAAACGCCGCTATATTATGCAGCATTTGGCGGTTCTCTTGAAGTGGTGAAGTACCTGATTGAAGAAAAAGGTGCGGACGTAAACGCAAAAAATAATGACGGTCAAACGCCGCTATATTATGCAGCAAAGAGCGGACATCTTGAAGTGGTGAAGTACCTGATTGAAAAAGGTGCAGACATAAACGCAAAAAAGAATGGCAACGAAACGCTGCTACATGATGTAACATTTGGCGGTTCTCTTGAAGTGGTGAAGTACCTAATTGAAGAAAAATGTGCGGACATAAACGCAAAAGATGAATCGGGTACAACGCCGCTACATTATGCAGCATATAGCGGACATCTTGAAGTTGTGAAGTACTTGATTGAAAAAGGTGCGGACGTAAACGCAAAAAATAATAAAGGTGAAACGCCGTTACATTGGGTAGTAGTAGAAAAAAAACTTGAATTGGTGAAGAACTTGATTAAAAAAGTTGTGGACGTAAATGTAAAAAATGGTTGGTTCGGTTGGTTCGGTTGCTCCGGTGAAACGCCGTTACATTGGGCAGTAAAAAAAGGATATCCTGAAATTATGAAATATCTTATTGAAAAAGGTGCGGACGTAAACGCAAAAAATAAGGACGGTGAAACGCCGCTACATTCGGCAGCATTTTGGGGATATCTTGAAGTGGTGAAGTACTTGATTGAAAAAGGTGCGGACATAAATGTAAAAAAAGGTTGGTTCGGTTGGTTCGGTGAAACGCCGTTACATTTGGCAGTAAAAAGAGGAGATATTGAAATTATGAAATATCTTATTGAAAAAGGTGCTGACATAAATGTAAAAAGTAGTTTGTTCGGTAAAACGCCGCTAGATATCGCCCCAAACCAAGATATAAAAGATTTCCTTCGCGAAACTAGATGGACAAGAAAATTTTAAGTAAAAAAGTAATATATCAGTAGAATTTTCAATTAACCGCCGGAACCTTTTTGTATTAATTTTTTTAACACGAAACACACGAAAAATCACGAAAAGCACGAAAAAATTTTTGTTGTATTTTCGTGTATTTCGTGAAATTTAGTGCGTTTCGTATTTAAAAACTAGTTTGTGTTTTTCATGTTTGAAAAATTTTACTCGACACAATTGTAATATAAATATAATTACAGAAATTCCGCCAATATATTACAATATTTTTTAACAATTCCCTTTAACAATTCCCTTTAACTAAATAAAACTAAACCAACTCAATCCAAATGAAAATTATAAGCGTTTATGAAATGAATTACTGCCCCCTAATATCCGAACACGCTAGCGAAACCGATATTCGCCGCCGTAATCATCAATCCCAACTTTGGTCTTCCGCACAATGGTTTGCCTTGAACGATTGGCATATATCAATAGAATTATGCTATATCTCTGAGCCTAAATCTCAAACGATTCGCTGTTTCCTGCTGCTTTACGATCAACATAATCTGTCCCCCGACAGCAAAAAAGAATTTTTAGATTCATTCGAACGCGTCCTGCCGGATGACTACGGCTGGAAACGATTCTACGGAAATAACGGACAAACAGAATTCGCCGATAGAAAATTTTTTTTCGATCAAATAATTTCCAACACCCAATACCCCAAATGGTATAGCATAAAACTCAATCGTAGATTCGAACTCTTTGATATCGCTCCCAAATTATTACAAATGAATATGCGGCTTCCAACTCAATTTACTAACAACTCGGACAAAACAATATCCAACTCGGACAAAACAACATCCAACTCGGAACAAATATCAAACCAGAATACCGACGAATTAAATGATAAATTCGATAACGAACAAAAACAATTTCCCTTCCTTAATTCATCGCGATTCTATAAGCAGTTGCGCAAAAATCCTATTACTATCCCGTATCATCCCTTAATCAGTGATGCCTCCGTCAATATGAGCGTATTATTTCGCGAAATGCTCTATTCAGCACCATCAATGATCACACTCTCGCTTATCCCTCTTACATTCGAACCTCAGCCCCCAAAGATATTGCCGCATTCATCCGACAATATCACACTGTCCGACAATAACACACAGTCAGAAACTTCATTGACCATCAACGAATTGCTTAAACGAAATCACGAACTTGCATCATTTATTCGACGTATTCTTATTCCTTATCATTCACTGATGAATTTAGATAATTCAGTTCCTTACTCAGAAGTAGAAAGATTTTATACAACTTTTGTCCGCTCCCAAAGCGAACTTTCCAAATTTCAAATCGATGTTGTCAGCACAGATTATTCCCGAACACAAAGTTTAGCACTCGCTTGGACAGCACCATTCGGCGGCTCACGCGTATTTAATATGTCTAAACCATCCGCCGGTTTCTTTTGCAATATTACCGACTCTGAATTATTAAACGAAACAATTAATTACTTGAATACCCTAAATGTCAAAACAGATGACTCATCAGACTTATTAGATAAATCTCAAAACAGATCTCACAACATCAATTATAAATATTTAATCAATTCTAAATATTTACAAAATTGGATATTCCTGCTCAAATACGCACCTTCTATAGTTAGCCGCGAAGAGTCAACCTCGCTTTTGCGTCTCCCATTCGGCGACGAACAAGGCTTGCCCGGTATCGATGTCCGTCAACCTCCGCCATTCGCAACCTCAACAATCAGCCTGCTCCATGAAGATGACGTTCAAACCGGTTACATCAAATTAGGTCAACTCAAAACATCCAAAGTAATCGACTCTAATAATACGTCCTATCAACAATATTATCACGCAATCCCGCTAAAACAACTCTGCAAACACGCCTTAATAGTCGGCAGCACCGGCTCCGGTAAAACAACCGCAATACAATATCTGCTCAAACAAATCGCCCAAGCAAATATTCCATTCCTCGTAATAGAACCCTCAATGAAAGCCGAATACTACGACGCCCTTAAAAATCAAACCGACATAAAAAATTTGACCCGCTTAACACTAGGCGAAAATTTCTGCTTCGACCCTATGCGATTACCCGATAATATCACCGTACAACAACACGTGTCCTACCTAAAATCATGTTTCGAATCCGCATTTTCATTCAACGAATGGGGAATATCACTCATCGAAACAGGACTCTACAGTTACTACCAAAGCATATATAAAAAAGAAACATACACACTTAAAGGTAATAAAGAACACGTTAAAAAAGGTATCAAAAATAAAGACAGAGAAGACACACTATATGATCACGGAGAAACACTACTATATAAGGAAGGAGAAGACACACTATTCGTTGCCCCGTCATTCAATCACTTTACAACATACTTTGTAGAGAAATTTCTGCCTACACTATTTCCACACCTTCAAAATCAATCTCCCCAATCTACACCAGCCTCCGACGATATAGGCGAAATATTCAAACGCCATTTTACCGCTATGAAAAAAGGACCTTTAGGACGCCTATTTCAAATCGCCGACCTACAAGCTTTTTCCAACCCAATTAAATACGGCAGAATGTTTCCCTCATACCTGCCGTTTTCAGGAATACTCGAATTAAATCAATTGCCGGATCGACAACATCAAGCCCTGATTATGTCATTCATCATGACCTTGCTATTCGAACACCGACAAAACGAAGGTATCATAAAAAATAATGAAACACTCCCAAGACACGTACTAGTAATCGAAGAAGCACACCGACTACTAGGCACCAATACACCCGCCCGAAATAACGAAATAGCCGGCGAAAACCCGCGAACAAAAGCCGCCTCAATGTTCAGCGATATGCTAGCAGAAATAAGAGCATTCGGACAAAGCGTAATAATCGCTGAACAAATCCCAAGCAAAATTATCCCCGACGCCGTCAAAAATACAAACCTAAAATACCTAATGAGATTAACCACCGCCGAAGACCGCGAATTCATCGGACGATCCATGAATTGCTCCGAACAACAACAAAAATTCGTAAACACCCTAAAACCTTTTCAAACTATCGTATTCGAAGAAGAACTCAATCAACCAATCTTACTAAATATCCCAACAACCTTTAAAAATTAAGGAGAACTTAAAAATGGATGATTCAGATAACACAACATCAAGTGTCGATACATCGTCAAGTGTCGATACATCGTCAAGTTTTGATACGTCGTCAAGTTTTGATACATCGTCAAGTGTCGATACGTCGTCAAGTTTTGATTCGTCGTCAAGTACCGATACATCGTCAAGTGTCGATACGTCGTCAAGTTTTGATACGTCGTCAAGTGTCGATACGCCTGAACCCACTGCTGGTTCATTGTTAGATGCTTCGCCGCCTAATTTCATTGAACCTGAGAAAGAAGAAAAAGCAGAGATTGTTGAAGGTATTGTAGAACTTGTTGATAATACTATGACTTTCAAAGATCAACTCGATAATATTAAGGAATGGGGCGATAAAATCAACAACGCTAATTTACAGCAATCAGAACAAACAATAGTTGACGAACAACCAATTGAAAACCAAAACGACCAAAGCTGTCTCATAGAACAATTCGAGCAACAAAATATGACACCAATAGACACAACAGACGCTAACAATATCGAACAACAACTATGTCAACCGCTGCAAACAGAACCCAATGGTTTTACACTCGCCGTACAACCAACCTACAATGACAACGGCGAAATTATTTTTACAAATCAATGTAATAGTGAAACCACAACTACTGTAGAACCTCTTACCGGAACCGAAACACAAATCGAACAACAATTGTCGAATCAAGAAAATATTGAACCGTCTGTCATGATGCCCGTACTAGCCGCAGCTGCTATACAAAAAATAACGTCAAAATTAAAATAATAGTAATATATCAACGGAATAATTTATTGTTATCGTGAACGCGGTCATCTCGACCGCATCTTTAGTTTTGTTTTTTTGACAGGATTGCAGGATTATAGGATTTTTAAATGATAAATTAAAAAAATCAAAACTTGAAACCATCAATTAGTTGTTAGTGATTCGAACTTATAATCCGTGATAATTTCCGCATACAAACTAAACTACTATCCTGTAAATCCTGTAATCCTGTCAAAAAAAAAATATTCCACTGAGATATTACGATAATTTTAATTTTTTTTAACACAAAACACTCGAAAGATCACGAAAGGTTTTTTTAGATAATTTTCGTGTGTTTCGTGTTTTTAAAAACCAAGACCGTTAAACGTTTTTTCCGTTGCGCTAATTCAAAAACGGAAAATTTTAGTTCGACAAAGATGCGTTATCTTTGTCAAAAACATTTAACAAAAAAATGAAAGGACATTTTGCTGTGGAAACAAATTTAAACATATCACAAGACGACTTAAATGCACAATTATTTGATGCGGCGGGCAAAGCCAATCTCGATAACGTTAAGTCTCTAATTAAAAAAGGTGCAGACATAAACGCAAAAGATAATGACGGCAAAACGCCGCTGCATTATGCGGCATTTAACGGTTCTCTTGAAGTGGTGAAGTACCTGATTGAAGAAAAAGACGCAGACGTAAAAGCAAAAGATAATGACGTCATAGCACTGCTGCATTCGGCGGCAAAGGGCGGTTCTCTTGAAGTGGTGAAGTATCTGATTGAAGAAAAAGGTGCGGACGTAAAAGCAAAAGATAATGACGTCATAGCACTGCTGCATTCGGCGGCAAAGGACGGTTCTCTTGAAGCGATAAAGTACCTGATTGCAAAAGTCGCGGACGTAAAAGCAAAAAATGAATGGGACACAACACCGCTGCATTCGGCAGCAAATAATGGACATCTTGAAGTGGTGAAGTACCTGATTGAAGAAAAAGGCGCGGACGTAAACGCAAAAACTGAATTGGGTCAAACGCCGCTGCATTCGGCGGCAAAGGGCGGTTTTCTTGAAGTGGTGCAGTACCTGATTGAAGAAAAAGACGCGGACGTAAAAGTAAAAAATAATGGCGGCGAAACGCCGCTGCATTCGGCGGCAAATAATGGACATCTTGAAGTGATCAAGTACCTGATTGAAAAAGGCGCGGACGTAAACGCAAAAGATCATGACGTCACAACGCCGCTGCATTCGGCAGCAAAGAGCGGACATCTTGAAGTAGTGAAGTACCTGATTGAAAAAGGTGCGGACGTAAAAACAAAAGATCATAGCGGCACAACGCCGCTGCATTATGCAGTATTTAACGGTTCTCTTGAAGTTGTGAAGTACCTGATTGAAAAAGGTGCGGATGTAAAAGCAAAAGATAATGACGGCACAACGCTGCTGCATTCGGCAGCATGGGGCTGTTCTCTTGAATCGGTGAAGTACCTGATTGAAGAAAAAGTCGCGGATGTAAAAGCAAAAAATAAATGGGGAACAACGCCGCTGCATTCGGCAGCAGAGAGCGGTTCTATTGAAGTGGTGAAGTACATGATTGAAAAAGGCACAGACGTAAAAGCAAAAGATAATGGCGACACAACACTGCTGCATTATGCGGCATTGGGCGGTTCTCTTGAAGCGGTGAAGTACCTGATTGAAGAAAAAGACGCAAACGTAAAAGCAAAAGATAATGACGGCGAAACACCGCTACATAAGGCAGCATTTAATGGACATCTTGAAGTGATCAAGTACCTGATTGAAAAAGACGCGGACGTAAACGTAAAAAATAATAACGGCGAAACACCGCTACATTATGCAACATTTAACGGTTCTCTTGAAGTGGTGAAGTACTTGATTGAAAAAGACGCGGACGTAAAAGCAAAAAATAATGACGGCGAAACGCCGCTAGATATCGCAAAAAAAGAAGAGATAAAAAAACTCATACACGACGCCGGAGATAAATAATTCGGAATTTCACTCGGTTTCGTATTTAATTTTTTAAACATGAAAATCACGAAAAACACGAAAAAATTTTTGTTGTTATTTTCGTGTATTTCGTTAAATTTAGTGTGTTTCGTGTTTATAAAAACAAGACCGATAAAACGTCTTTTCGTTACGTTAATTCAAAAACCGGAAAATTTTAGTTCGGCAAAGATGCATTATCTTTGTCAAAAACATTTAACAAAAAAATGAAAGGACATTTTGCTGTGGAAACAAATTTAAACATATCCCAAGACGACTTAAATGCACAATTATTTTATGCGGCGAGCGAAGCCAATCTCGATAACGTTAAGTCTCTAATTGAAAAAGGCGCAGACGTAAACGTAAAAAATGATGACGACGGCGAAACACCGCTACATTCGGCAGCAAATAGCGGACATCTTGAAGTGGTGAAGTATCTGATTGAAGAAAAAGGTGCAGACATAAACGCAAAAAAGGATGACGGCGCAATGCCGCTACATTCGGCAGTATTGGGCGGTTCTCTTGAAGTGGTGAAGTACCTGATTGAAGAAAAAGGTGCAGACATAAACGCAAAAAAGAATGACGGCGAAACGCCGTTACATTCGGCAGCATTGGGCGGTTCTCTTGAAGTGGTGAAGTACCTGATTGAAGAAAAAGGTGCAGACATAAACGCAAAAAAGAATGACGGCGAAACGCCGCTACATTCGGCAGCATTGGGCGGTTCTCTTGAAGTGGTGAAGTACCTGATTGAAGAAAAAGGTGCCGACGTAAAAGCAAAAGATGAATGGGACACAACGCCGCTACATTCGGCAGCAGAGAGCGGACATCTTGAAGTGGTAAAGTACCTGATTGAAGAACAATGCACAGATGTAAACGCAAAAAATAAATGGGGGCAAACGCCGCTACATGAGGTAGTATATCGGGGACATCTTGAAGTGGTGAAGTATCTGATTAAAAAAGGTGCAGATGTAAAAGCAAAAAATGAATGGGGTACAACGCCGCTGCATTCGGCAGCATTGGGCGGTTCTCTTGAAGTGGTGAAATACTTGATTGAAAAAGACGCGGACGTAAATGTAAAAAATGGTTGGTTCGGTTGGTCCGGTGAAACGCCGTTACATTGGGCAGTAAAAAACGTACATCTTGAAATTATGAAATATCTTATTGAAAAAGGCGCGGACGTAAATGTAAAAAATGGTTGGTTCGGTTTGTTCGGTAAAACGCCGCTAGATATCGCCCCAAACCAAGATATAAAAGATTTCCTTCACGAAGCTAGATAGACAAGAAAATTTTAAGTAAAAAAGTAAATGCGAACTAACCGCATTATTGAGACAATATCCGATCGCCCCTTTCAGGGCAGATTTATTTTTATACGAGAACAGTTACCTTTTTCGTTACAAAAAATAAAACCGTATTGTAGAGACTCAAGGTATTGCGTCTCTACAAAAATTTTTTGTTTGTTCTTTTTCGTTACAAAAAATAAAACCGTGTTTCAAATGAAAGTATAAAAATATATTAGCAAGTTTTTTAATTATTCTACTATATATTGTGTTGCTAGTTTTTTGAATTCATCTAGTTGTTCGTCTGTTAAAGTTCCGCGTCTGTCGATTTCAGTTACAGCTTCTTTACCTGAATTTGTTTCTTTTGCTTTTACAGCAATTCTCCCATTTTTGTTAAACGAATATTTGACCTCTACCAAAGAACCTTTGGGTAAGTTACTCGGTAAATCTGTAATTCTACATTTACCTAACAATAAACAAGCATTAGGGTCAGGTGCGTCGCCTTCTACAACTTGAATAGTTATTTTCTCTTGATTTTCTTTATTTGTCCGAAATGTTTCCGATATTTCAAAAGGTAAAGTTGTATTTCTTGGAATCATTACATGGTTAACCATCTCTTTAGTTTTCGGATTAATAGCAACAATTCCTAACGCATGCGAATTTACGTCTTCTTCTCTTACAGATTGCAGCATATTTTTTACACGATTACTCAACCCCGAATCGTTTGTTCGATTTTGCGATTCCAGTATTGCAGCATGAATTGCAGCACCCTTTGCAACAGCAGTATAAGGGTCGAGGTCTGCATTTGTATAAGGTTTTACTCCTGTATGTTCTTTAATCCGTAACGTTACCTGCGGCATAAGAGTCGAACCGCCGATAAGAACTATCGCATCAAGATCAGAATACTTGACATTCGCCTGCTCCATTACAAAGTCAGTTGTATCCATTGTTCGTTGTAACAGATCAATTGTAAGCTCTTCAAATTTTTTTCGTGAAATCCTAACAGTTGACGTTTTACCTTCATGCCGAATATGTATTACCGATTCTGTATGTTTTGATAATTCTATTTTTGAAATATCGCAATCATTTCGCAGTATTTGAATAGTTTGTTCAGAATCGTGCGGGTCGAGATTGAATTTATCTTTAAATTCTTTGCAAGCGTATTCTAAAATTCTGTCGTTCCAATCGATACCTCCAAGCATGACATCGCCGTCTGTTGCTAAAACGTGAAAATGAGTTGGAGTATATTCAACAAGAGTCGAATCGAAAGTTCCTCCGCCGAGATCATAAATTAACACGCGCCGCGGCTTGAAATTTTTTGTTTTTGTTATTCCGAGTTCGCCTCTGTGCCAAGCGTAAGTTAAAGTTGCAGCCGTCGGTTCGTTGATAATATCGATTACATTTAATCCGGCTATCTGACCGGCATCTTGAGTCGCTTTGCGGCGGGCGTCATTAAAATAATATGGAACTGTAATAACCGCATTACCAATTGTGCCAATTCGTTTTTCACAATCCTGTTTCAGTTTTTTAAGAATTAACGCTGACACAAATTCGGGTGTAATTTCTTTTCCGTCAAATGTACGTGTATATTCTTGCGCCCCCATGTGACGTTTGATTCGTTCTATTACATTTTCAGGTTTTTCCATTGCCGCACGCGTCCGGCTCGGTCCAACTTCAACTCGACCCGTTGCTGTCAACAACACAAGACTAGCTGTTTCAATATCGTCGTCTTCATTAGGAATTGGAATCGGTTCACCTTCGTCATTAACTCTCGCAAGAGTTGAAAATGTCGTTCCCAAATCTATTCCGACCGTGTTTCCTTCTACAAATTGCATTTGTTTTTTATTGGTTAAATGTAAAAAATGTTAAACCGCCCGCACTGGAATTTTCAATTTTTGTTACAATAAATAATTTGAAATGCAGAAACACAAAACATTGCGTCTCTACAGAATTTTATTTTTTGTTACTAGAAATGAATTGAATATTATATGTATCGTTTTATGAATTGCAATTAAAACCGAAATTTAAAATAAGAACAGTTTATAAAAAACAAAAATTCTACTGAAATATTACAGGAATAGAATAATGTCTTTTATTTTTTATTCTTTGCAAATCATTATTCCAAGTAATTCTATTTGATGTTCGAGTAATCGTTTTGTAATATTATTAAAATTTAACAATTTGAAATTATTTTTACTCACTACAAAAAAGATTCCATCAATACACATTATTTTCCATTTGTTGACACAATCGTTGAATGAAAGATCATTTATACTGCCCGAATCGAATAATATGAAATCATAACTACAACTCAAATTACGTATAAAACGAAATAATTTGCTCTCTGTATTTATTTGAAAAACTTGACTATTGTCATTATCAGACAAATCATATTTTTTATCGTTACGAATAATATTGTGTGAATTGTCAATAATTTTTTTGTCAAACATTGTCATAAAATCGAGATTGTTTTTTAACGTGACAATTTCATGTTTAGCAATATCACCGGCATTCAAAATTTTTGCTAACGCCGGATTACGCCAATTCGAATCAATCAACAAAACCCGCTTACCTCGTGCCGATAATTCTATTGCTGCAAATACTGAAACTAAACTGCATCCGTCACCAGCAAAACATCCATTCAAACCGATTACTCTTTTTCCTGCATTTATAAAATCTATAAACCGGTCACCCAAATCTGCAACTTGTCCGCTCGCCTTGCCGATAAGCTCATCGATCCGAGTTGGAATTTCATAATCTATTATTGTCCGCCGCATTAAAACTACATCGGACTCAACGTAAACCGGCGCAGCATCAGCAGAATTTACCTCCGCCGATACAACAGAATTAACATTGCCCGAAGCCGGAAATTGTAAAATCTTGGCTGAAATATTTTCTTCATTGTCAGATTTTAATTCGGTCTTATTATTTATCGTAACATTATTTCGAGAGTTATTCTCATCGGTGATTTTATAACTTGCAGTTTCGATATTGTCATAATTTTCTGTTTGATTATTCGTTGTTTTATTACTTTTTTGTTTCTGTATAAACGGAATTGTCTTTGGTATTGTGTTGAAAAAATCCGGAGTGCAATCTAAAACCGGTATTTTATTTTTTCGTATAATTTCATTGACTTCGTTTGCAGTATTATCTTGACAGAGTTGAAAAGATAATTTTGATTCTGATTTGAAACCGCTAGATTTTCCGCAATCAATAATAGATTTATTCAGATGATTTTTTTTCACCGATGACGCCGGCAAAAATAACGGATTTTTTGTAACAGAAAATCCGAGTTTACAAATATTATCTTTATCTTTATTAGTTTCGCTTAGAATTTTTTCTGGAATAGTCGGTTGAAATTTTCCACAGATTCCGATAACACCTCGAACTCGTCTTATTTTTTCATCGAATGAAACTTCTTGCGGCGGAATATGTTTCGGCACATTAATTATTGGTTTCGGAGCTTCAAGAGCCAACAGCTCGGCAACTGCGGACTCACAATTGTTAGTAACTATTCGAAATCGCCGTTCAGAACTAATGTTGTTGCCGATAACAATCAATTCGTCAATCGATTCGTCATGCGGATTGTTCGCCGTGATTTCTATTTGTTCGATTTTAGTTGTAGTGTCATTTATTTTATTATCGATTTTTTTATTTTCGATATAAGTTAAATTCGGTTGAGATTCATTTGAGAATTGATTATTAAATTCTGAATCGGATTTGTTATTAATCTGAATTTGTTTATTTTCGTTGTGTGAATTTTGTTTCTCGAATTCATTTTGTTCAAGATCATTTTGTTCAAGATCGTTTTGTTCAAATTCGTTTTGTTCAAGATCGTTTATGAGAAAATCGTTTCCTAGAGTTGGGTCGTCATCTTCCTGGAACAAGCGGTAAACTTCACCTCGCGACGAAACGAATGCCGCTCCCGCTAAAGACGTTTTGAATGTTGTTGCTTGATAATTATTCACTTCTGCTATTATACGATTCGTACTTAAAATTCGGGATTAATAACATAATTGCGACGATACGATGTTTGTGTTTCTAATTGTGTTTCTATACGTAACGTACTATGAATTTCGGCGATACAATGGCGTATTCAGTAAAACCTATTTTACGAAACGGCTCTAAAAATGTGTTTACGTATTTATACTGAATATTCAATTACGACTGTAATTATGTGTCAATAAGACGGATTCGTAATAGTTCGTGAATTCGCATTAGGATACACCTGATAATTATACGTTCCATTGGAATATCCCGTGTTAGGATTAGCGGGATAAGCAGCATTCGGATAAACCGGATAATTATTGTTCGGATAAGTTGTGTGAGCGTTATTAGGATAATTGGTCGGCGGAGTTGAATAGTTTGCAGGCGGAGTTGAATAATTTGCAGGCGAAGTTGCATAATTCACTGGCGGAGTTACATAATTTGCAGGCGGAGTTGCATAGTTCACTGGCGGAGTTACGTAATTTGTCGGCGGTTGATAAACTGAATTATAATTGTTTTGATATGTTGGAGACGGATATGAATATGAATTATTTGCCGGATATGCTGAGGCAGTGAGAGTTGGCGGATTTGGTGCGGCGGTTGTGAGCGGCGGTTGAGTTGGATAATTGTTGTAATACTGTTGTTGTTTATTTGCGGTTGATCTCAAGTCGTTAGGGTTGGTGTAGTAATGTTTGTATGTTTCTGGAGTTTCGGAGACAGTAATTCGTCCGGCTAATGAGTTATGTGTTGGCGGCGGTGCAGCTGCATGAAACAAATTAGGCATTGGGATTGATGTCGAATTGGCGTAAGGCGGCGGGGCGACTCGTTGTGTATTGGTGTTGGTAGAATTATTGTTACGATAATTATAGGTATCGTATTGAGTCATTGGTGCGGATGAGAGTTGTTTATTTGTCAAGTCGGATGAGTAGGATAATGGTTTTGACGGTATTTGTTGTACGGCGCTGATTTGTGTGATTGTATTATTTCTGTTTTCGTTTGTGGTTGAGTTTGTGTTTGTGTTTTGCTCTGATTCTGATTCCGGTTTATTATTGTTATTGCCGAAAGAAATCTGACCGTTTTTCATCCATGGTGAATAATTATCTGTAGTTGAACGATTCCATAACGAGTTTTGGTCAGTGGTTTGTTCTGCTGATTTCGGCGTGATATTGCGAGTTTGTGTGTTGCGGTTATTTATATCGGTTTTGTTATTTATATCGGTTTTGTCTGGAATTAGATTGTTTCCTAATCCTGTTCCTGATGCAGCAGCGGTTTGATTTTTATTGTGTAAATTTCCGATTGGATTTAAATCGACGGTATTGTTTTTATTCTTTTTTATATCTTGCGGCGGCGATTCTATTTTGTTATTTAAATTGTTTGATGATAAATTATTATTATCATCTGCTGCCGAGACATTATTTGTTGTAACGATAATTGATTCTTCTGATTCTTCTGATTTTTTTGAATTTTGATTATTTATTTGATTTTGTACGATTAGTCCGGCACCGCAAAACAAAACTACTATTCCGACAATAATTAATCGGGAAAACGAAATATTTGATTTGTAAATTTGTTGTTGCATGTGCGGTGTAAAGTTTGTGTCATTAAGATTATCAATGTTATCGTAATTTATTCGTAATCCGATAAGTCTTGCTAATAATGAAGTTATGTATCCCAAGAAACCGGAGCCGGAATTGATATAAGAATCATTATTATTGTAACGATAATTGTCTGTATAATTATTGTTCGGAATTGGTTTGCAATCTCCAAGATCAGGCATACGGGCAATAATTATTCCTTGCGGGATATTATTATCATTGTCTTTATCTTTTTCAAACGAGATTTTATTATTTGAAATTGAATCTTTTTCGTTTGAGTAAAAGTCATCCAAGAATCCGTCTTGGATTATTTGACCTGAATAATTTTCAGGAGAGTCAGGAGAGTATGACTCGTTTGAAGTTGAAATTTTGTTATATTGTTCGTTTGTCATCACGACCTCACGATGTGCGGTGTTTGTTTCGATTGACTTGATTTTATCCAAGTATCAACCGATATGATTGGGTAATAGTTTCAATTGAATATGCAAAAAATTATGTATGAATGTGATTATGTATGAATGTGAAACGTCATATCACAATTTATTGATTTAACTGATAACGTTTTTTTCGACAATAAATTTTTGTTACATTTTGTGTGTCCGGCAAAGACTGCTTACGGCATAATCGGTTATTTTGCGGTACAACTGTAACGATTTTGCCGATTTTTTGCGAAATAACGATTAAATTTACTTAAAATTATGAATTTAACAAATTGCGATAAAACCACAGTTTACGATTTCGATAGTTTGGTTGACCGATTCGATCATGGTTCGATCAAATGGGAAAATGCGAAACATATATTTACATCAGACGGGAATTTAGATAATTTGAAATTTTCGGGTCGTCCGTTAGCGGTTTCGACGGCAGACATGGATTTCAAGATTGCGCCGGAAATAGTTGCGGCAATATGTGAAACGGCAGCGAAATTCGTTTACGGTTATACAGTACCGACAGCGAAATATTTTGACGCCGTTATTTCATGGTTAGAACGCCGTCATAAAGTAATGATTGAGCGTTCTTGGATTTCGCTTTCACCCGGTGTTGTTGCGGCGATTCATTATGCAATTTCGGAGTTCACAAATCCAGATGACGGCGTGATTGTTCAGATGCCGGTTTATCGTCCGTTTCATGCGTCGGTTAGATCGTTACGGAGGCGAATAGTAAATAATATGTTGGTTCGAGACGGTAAAAGTTACAAAATCGATTTTGATGATTTCGAGCGGAAAGCTGCTGAACCGGCTACGAAAATGTTTATTCTTTGTAATCCGCACAATCCGGTTGGGCGGGTTTGGACAATAGATGAATTAGAGAAAATTGCGTCAATTTGTACAAAGCATGGAGTGATTGTAATATCAGATGAGATTCATGCCGACATTGTTTTTTCACCGTACAAACATGCGAGTTATTGTTTATTACCGCAAGAGTTATGGAAAAATGCGATCATTTGTACTTCGCCGTCGAAATCGTTTAATATGTGCGGACTTCAGATTTCGAATATTATTATTCGTGATACGGTAATGCGGCAAAATTTTGTACGCCGGTCATATATGTTTGGTTTTCATGCTCCGAATTGTTTTGCAGCAGCAGCGGCGATTGCAGCGTATAATCGGGCGGAAGATTGGTTAGATCAAATGTTGAGATACGTTTACGGTAATTACGAAATGGTGAAAGAATTTATTGAAACGAAAATTCCGCAAATTGAAGTTATGCAATTGCAGGGAACGTATTTGCAATGGTTAAATTTTGAAGCGTTAGGAATTACCGGACATGAAAGAGAAAATTTATTACGTCACAAAGCTGGAATATTTTTTGAAAGCGGTTATATTTTCGGAGAAGGCGGAGATGCTTTTGAAAGATTAAATCTAGCATATCCAAAATCATTTTTAAATGAGCTGCTTCAAAGATTACTATCTATCAATTAGAATTTTAACAATTAGAATTTTAGTAATATACCAATTACACTTTAAAATTCGTTTTTTAGTAATATATCAGTGGAATATTTTTTTTATTAACCACAGAGGACACAGAGAACACAGAGAAATCAGATTTTGTAATTTTAGA
>JAITKS010000424.1 GCA_031278315.1 Planctomycetaceae bacterium
ATCTAAAATTACAAAATCTGATTTCTCTGTGTTCTCTGTGTCCTCTGTGGTTAATAAAAAAAATATTCCACTGATATATTACTAAAAAACGAATTTTAAAGTGTAATTGATATATTACGTATCTGTTAAGTTATTTTCTACTGTTTTTACTTTAATTTATTGATTTGAATTGTTCAATATATTCTTTGTAGAACTCTTTGAAATTATTTTGTTCGATAGAGATTCTTGCTCTTGACATTACTCGCTGATAGTAAGTTAAATTGTGAATTGCAAGCAAAATAGGACCTAACATTTCTCCGGCAATAAAAAGATGTCTTAGATATCCTCTGCATCTTTTGCATGCGGGACATGAACAATTTTCGTCTAGCGGTTTATTGTCAGTTTTGTGTTTTGCATTTCTTATACGTACTGGACCTGAATCTGTAAACGCAAGAGCATTTCGTCCGTTTCGTGTCGGCATCACACAATCGAACAAATCAACTCCGCGTAAAATTCCGTTTAGAATATCGATTGGTGTTCCTACTCCCATTAGATATCGCGGTTTCCCGATCGGCATGAATTGTAATGTACAATCTAATGTTTCATACATTTCTTCAGCAGTTTCACCAACACTTAATCCTCCGATTGCATAACCTGCAAAATCAAGTTCTGCGAGCATTTCTGCGCAATCTTGCCGTAATTTCGGATCGAGTCCGCCTTGAATTATTGCAAACAATTTTTGATAAGGATGATTTGCTGCTGTTTTGCAGCGTTTTGCCCATCTCACGCTGCGCAGCATTGCGTCTTCGATTATATTTCGTTCATTCGGTAATGCTGCGACGTGATCAAGTACCATTGCAATATCACTGCCTAGTGTTTCCTGAATTTTAATTGAACGTTCAGGAGATAGTTCAAATTTGCTGCCGTCAATATGTGATCTAAAAACTGCTCCTTGTTCTTCGATACGCATTATTCTAGCGAGTGAAAAAATTTGAAATCCGCCGCTGTCGGTTAGAATTGGTTTTTGCCAACCTGTAAATTGATGCAGTCCGCCAAGTGAGTTAATAATATTTTCACCCGGACGTAATGAGAGATGATACGTGTTACCAAGTATCATTTCTGCTCCTGTAAGTTCAAGTTGAGAAATTTCCACGCCCTTGACAGTTCCAAGAGTTCCGACCGGCATAAAAGCTGGGGTCTCAACAGTTCCATGTTCTGTGATAATACGTCCGCGGCGTGCTCCGCAAGTATTGTCTTGATAAAGTAATGTGAACATATTGTCAACAGTTCGTAATTAAATATTCAATGGATATATTATGAAAATTATTCTTCGTATAATTTGAAACGGCTCTCTTTGGAATTTTCGTTTTTTGTAATATACTCTTTGTACTTTAAAATTCGGTTTTATTTTTTGTAACGAAAAAGGTGACCGTTCACGCATAAACTAAAATCGCCCTGAAAGGGCAATTTTAGTTTAAAACGAATACCGAAATTTAAAGTGTGAAAAGTATAATTTATCATTTAAAAATCTTGTAATCCTGTCAAAAAAACAAAACTAAAGATGCGGTCGAGACGACCGCGTTCCCGCAAAAAAATAAATTATTCAACTGATATACTATTCATACTTGAAAATTCGGTATTTGTTTTAAACAAAACCAGCCCTGAAAGGGCGATCGGATTATAACCCGCCCCAGCGGGGCGGGTAAAAGTCCCCCCGCCCCGAAGCCCTGAAAGGGCGGCAGGATATTATGACACGAGTATTGTGAATAATCCGACAAAAAAAGACAAATAGCAAATCATCCGCGCATAAAATAAAATCACCCTAAAAAGACAGCAATATAGTGGTTAGTGGTTAGTTCGCATGCGGAGCTTAACACCGATTATAAGTTCGAATCGCTAATCACTATTATTGAGCAAATATCCGATCGCCCTTTCAGGGCTTCAGTTTGGCGGGGGATTTTACCCGCCCCGAGTGGGGCGGGTTATAATCCTGTTGCCCTTTCAGGGCGAGTTTAGTTTAAAACGAATACCGAAATTTAAAGTGTGAAAAGTATATTAGGCGGATCGCAGGCGGATCGCAGGCGTCTTGTCTGCACTGTTTTTGTACAAAACGCCTAAAGAGGCGGTCGAGACGACCGCGTTCCTTCTAACAATAAATTTTTATATTATGTTTTTAGAAATTCACAAAATTTATTTTCCTGTCGGCGTGAAGCCGTGCCGTTTTAGGATTCTTTGTCCTTCTGTTGAGATTAAAAAGTCTGCAAAGCGTCGGCAATATGGTTCTTTGTGTGCTATTGTAAGCGAGACAATTGATACACGTATTAAACGGTGTTCGTTATGAAGTTCTGTTGTTTCATCGGAATTAGAATCAATTGAGTTATTAGTATTTTCCGGTTTTGAATTAGAATTGGAATTAGATTTTGTTTCTTTTATTAAATGTAAGTTAGTTTGATTTACATCTGTTTGTTGAATATTATTTTTTCCGAGCGGTACGATTTCGGCGTAATTTTCAGCTTTTTTTGCGCAAGCGTCCCAAATCAGGGCGGCGTCAATTTGATTTTGTTCTAGTGCTTCAAGGAGTGCTTTAATCGTATCATATATTTTGATATTTTCATTTTCGTTTTCGTTTTCGTTGATATTTTTATTTTTTGTTTTTTTATTATTTTTTGTTTTTGTTTCATTTATTTTTGTGATAATATCCCATGCTGCGTTTCCCATTCCTGTAATCGACGGCTCGGCAATTCCTAAACGATATTGCCGATCAAGCATCTGCCGTACCGACTTGATAAAAAGCGGATTGCCTTTGGGAACAAGAAGAACCATCGTAAGATAACAAAACGGATACTCACGTGCAACTAATGATTGTTCTTGTAATATAGTAGTTTGCAAGCCGGATTCGGTCAGATACATATCGCCCGGCAATGTTTCGCGCAGGTCGAATATAATTTTAGTTACATTGTTGTTGAGTACGATTTTGGGTTGATTATTATTTTCTTCACCGTAATCGATTTTAGGCATGTTACGCCACGGCGCAGGGACATAACTTTCTTTGACTTGTTCGTGTGCCGAATCGGAATTTTCGGGTGCGGTTTCTGTCGGATAATTACGTAAAATTTCAACTTGTTTACCGTACACTCGTTGAAATTGAAATGACTCTTCCCAAATCACTTCCCAAAATAATTCATCACAATATATTTTTAGTGTTGTTTTATCGCTGCATCCTGCAATGAAAACAACGCAATAAAAACTGAAAAGAAATGAAATAAAAAATAATCTCATAATAAGCTCCGTGTAAATTTCTAAATTAAACACTAACGATTGTAATAATTTTTTATTTTTGTAAATCAGACATTTTTATAAATCAGTCAAAGGTTGAGTTGTCCGGAATCTGATACCGTTTCGCAATTGCGGATATTGAATTTTGTTTATTGATTTTCTGTTACGATTATTTTCTATCGATAATATTTTTGATAACTAATTTGTATAAATTTTCGTTTGCGGCAGCGCAAAATGGTGTTGGGCCGCTGTTGATATTTATTGGTTGTCCGTCTGGCTGCGTGATTTTACCGCCGGCTTCGTTTACTAGAATTACGCCTGCGGCAATATCCCATGCGTGACATTTACAAGCCCATCCTGCATCGAAACGTCCGGATGCAATGTATGCTAGATTCAATGCGGTTGAACCTGTTCGTCTGATTGACTGACACTGATGACAGGCGTTTAAGAACAATTGTACTTCCAACGATTCGGGTGAAATTAATGTTGGAAATCCTACAGAAACTAACGCTTCCTCAAGAGAACAACACGAGCTGACATGAATTTGTTGACCGTTGAGAAATGCTCCTTGACCGCGTTCAGCACAAAAATATTCATTTGTAATTGGATTATAAATCGCACCGCAAATGATGCTGTTATTTTGTACGAGTGCAATTGACGTCGCAAAAAAAGGTAATCCGTGTACATAATTTGTCGTACCGTCGAGAGGATCGACTATCCATGTAAAATTTGATTTCGGCGTATTGCCCGATTGAGTTCGAGATTGAGTTTTAGTTTGAGATTGAGTTAGATTACCTTCTTCACCTATAAACTGATGTTCGGGAAAGGCGTCGAATATAATTTGTTCGATTATTTTTTGTGCCGCGATATCTGCTTCCGTAACGAGATCGAAACGATTACTTTTAGACCGTACAGTTACAGAACCTAATTTTTCACGCAATACTGCACCAGCAGCATACGACGCCTTTTCACAAATTGATAAATAATGTGAGTTCATTTTCTAATTTCAAGATTAAGTTAGGATAAGCGGCTAACGGTTAGTGGTTAACGGTTAGTGGTTAGTGGTTGTGAATTTAGTGATTCGAATTTATATTCGGTACTAATCTCCGCATGCGAACTAACCACTGACCACTGACCACTAACCACTAAATAATGTGAGTTCATTTTCCTCTTGAATTTTTTAATTTATTTATAACTGTTTTGACAATTGGTTGAGGTAAAAATTTAGCGAATTCGGTTTCGTCTGCAATTGATGATATTTCTTTGATCAAAGAACTTGATACGTGTGCTAATTCGCCGTCGGCTACCATAAATAGTGTTTCGATTTCAGGAGCAAGACGTCTATTTGCCATCATCATTGTCAATTCGGCGGGAATATCTGTTATCGGACGGACGCCGCGAATCATAATATTAGCTCCAATTTCGCGGACAAAGCGAACTGTCATACCTGAATAAACTTTAATCTGTATATTATTAAGATGCGATGTAGAAAGACGTACTAATTCGATTCGTTCTTCAGCTGTAAAAAGCGGTTGTTTATCGTAATTCACGCCGACTGCAACAACAAGATATTCAAATAATCGACTCGCACGCTCGACAACGTCAAGATGACCAAGTGTAAAGGGATCAAACGAACCCGGATAAACTGCCCAAGATTTCATAAATAAAAAAACTCCTCTGATAAAAAATAAAAATAAAATAATGTTAGTCAAACTACTTATTAGTAAATCGGAATAAAAGTATATCGGCACTATCTATTTTAGTCAATTTCATTGCTTGAAATTCTATTTTGTTTGTAATATGTCTGAATGTTTACCAAAATTACGGAATTGTAGTAATAACGTTTTTTAATTCTTTTTGAAAACATAAATGTAGGTAAAAAAATAAAAACGATTAACTTCGTATTGAATAAAAAATTTTTTTTAATCTTATCAGATAATTATATTAGTATCGAATAACGTGTAAAAAATATTTGTCCTTTTTTAAGAACGGCATAATTATTGATTATCTACAGTCATCGTACCAATGAATATTCCGACGGTACAAAGTGTATCTAAATTCATTATCGTATCGACAATGAAACTAGTGATATTCATTAAAAAAAACCCGCTTTCCGACAGCTAAACGGACAGCTCGAACCACAAATTAAAGTTAAAGAAATTAACTTTTAACAAAAATGAAAGGATAATAAAAATGTCAATGTCAAGAATAGAAATTTCCGCGTTGGAAATATATTCAAGCTCGAATAAACTATTTGGTTTTATCAAAACAACGACCTTTAATTCGACTAATCGCAAATTTGGATTTACGCTTATTGAACTTTTGGTGGTCATTGCGATCATCGGCATTCTGATCGGTTTGTTGTTACCAGCCGTTCAAATGGCAAGAGAAGCCGCAAGACGAATGAAATGTTCAAATAATATAAAACAGTTGGCGTTGGCGTGTCATAATTTTCACTCTACCAATGAATTTTTCCCAAAGTGGACAGGATGCGGTTCAGACGGTGCAAGCGGCGGCGGCTATGCTGCAACAAGTATTTATTCAGGGTTTTCTGTTCAAGTTGGAGTTTTACCATACATTGAACAAGAAGCATTGTTTAACACAAGCGGTTTTCAATGTGACGGCAGCGGCAATATTGCTGCCGCAGCAGAACGAACTATCGCACAAGATTACGGATTAGACCCAAACGAAGGTGATTACAATAACTCCGCACAAAGGGCGTATTCTTCAGGAAATTCTGCAGGTTGTTTTCTTGTTAGTACGTTTTTAGTTGGTCCCGCTCTATTGACTACCGGAGGAGGACGAAATCGTGCAGCTCAGTATTCTGAAGTTGTCAATCTTGCAAAAGTAGTTATTCCAACTTTTATTTGTCCGTCGGAAAATCAGACAAAATATTATGCTGAATTTGATGTCAGAGGTGTTCGTATAGATCAACCCGGACTTGGTGCCGCTACAAATTATATGGCGTGCAATGGCTCTGGTACCGGATACAACTACGATAGCTGCGCTAGAACAAGCGATGGTATTTTTGTCTGTGCTGCAGCTAGAAGTTTTAATGATATTACCGACGGTTCAAGTAATACGCTTATGTTCAGTGAAGCTAAATTAGGAAACAGAGATATGGGCGACAATGGTACTTCTCATACTGAACCTCCAGCTGTAAATCGACCTTGGGATAAAGTTGCGATGCCGGAACTCAGCAGTTCTTATGGTACTTCGCAAAGAACCTCTACTCCTAGAAAAGGACTAATCGACGAAGAAGGAGACGACATTTATTTTACCGATACGACTGATTATGGAACGTTTATTCAGAATAATACGCAATCGTATTATGGTTCGCGCGGTTATCTTTGGGTTGTTGGAATTAGTCATGCGACTGGTTTTAATACATTTTTGACTCCTAATCCGCCTTTTCCTGATTGGGGAACTCGACAAGGACGCGGTATTTTTGCAGCACGAAGTTATCATATCGGCGGAGTTAATGCAGGATGTGCTGACGGCTCGGTTTCGTTTTATCAAGATTCTATTAATCAACAAATATGGCATCGCTTAGGAGCAATGAATGACAACGGAGCAATCTTGCCGAATGAACCGCAATAAAAAGAAATAGAAAGGAGATATAAAGGAGATATAAAAATGAATTACTTAAATTGTTCTCACAAGAATTTTCTGTTGCGAAAGATCGTTTACTTATCGCCGAGCAGATTTTTACAATTTTTGTTTGTTTTTTCAAATTTACTGTTGTTACTGACAGGCTGCAGCAATAACCGGCTGCCGCGTCCCGATGATTTGCCGGCGATTTATCCGTGTAAAATTACAGCAACTTTCGGAGGCGTTCCAGTTAAAGATGTTCAAGTTGTTCTTATTGCAAAATCGGGAAACGAAAAATGGAAACCTTCAGGATTAACAAACGCCGAAGGACATGCTGAGCTTGCCAGCAGTTACGGATTTAAAGGAGTTCCAACAGGAGTTTACACCGTAACTTTTTCGCTCATTCAAGAACCAGATGAAGAAGAAACAAGACGCGGCGTACCAAAAATGTCGTTGATCCCGTTAAAATATTCACAAGGAAAATCAACAGAGACCGTAGAGATAAAAGCTAAAAGAAATGAATTCTCTTTCAATCTCGACGCCGGAAGTGAACCATTACCGAAACGATAAAATAAACGTAATATTCACGTGAAATATTTTATTGCCGCCGGATTCGTCTGCATCTTTAAGAAATTTTTTTGACAGGATTGCAGGATTGATAGGATTGCAGGATTGACAGGATTTTTAAATGATAAATGCGAACTAATCACTAATATTGAGACAATATCCGATCGCCCTTTCAGGACTTCGGTTTGGCGGGGACTTTTACCCGCCCCGCTGGGACGGGTTATAATCCTGTTGCCCTTTCAGGGCGATTTTAGTTTAAAACGAATACCGAAATTTAAAGTGTGAAAAGTATATTACAAATTATCTAAAAAAACTTTTCGTGTAATTTCGTGTGCTTTGTGTTAAAAAAATTAGACATAGAAATGTCAAAATAAACAGTTACAAAATATTCAACCGATATAAAAATGAAAAATTTAATTAATAAAAATATTGTCAAAGATCTTTTGATCTCGGCTGTTGGTTTTTTGATCGGCAGTATATTTGTGTTTTTTTTGTTAAACGATAATTTTAACGATTCCAATTCGGAACCGTTTAATTCTGCTGATCAGAATAAAGACGGCGTCATTAGTAAGAATGAATTTAAAAAAGTTCTTATTCAACAAGCTCGCAACAACAATAAAAAACTCAAAAAAGTTCCTAACTCGAACATATCATCACCAACCGTACCGTTTATTTCGTTTAATTCCGCCGACAAAAATAACGACGGTAACATCGACAAAAAAGAATTCCGGCAAATACTCGCCGCAAATTACAAAAACGGACAATTTATCAATCCGCCGATTTTGCAAAGTAATCAAAATAATCAACACGATAATTGTCCTATTCCCGATATGCCGCCCGATGTTTGTCCTGATTCAGGTTTTGTACGGCAAGGCGGAAACAAATCGGTAATGCAAAAAAGTCCAACCGCATTAGCTGCAATTCGTGAAGGTACAATTGTTCTTGTTTCATTACGTGATATTAATTCCGTTGGAGTTATCGATACATTGCAAAATAAATTTGTTCGATACATTCCAGTCGGCAACCTGCCGCATGGAATTACAGTTAGTCAAGACGAAAAATATTTATACGTAACAAGCGGCGAATACTACGGACAAGTTCAAATTATTGATATTGATTCCGGCACAATCTTGAAAGAATCACAAGCCGGACATACTCCCGTCGGAATTACAATTACACCGGACGGTCAAAGACTTTTTGTATGTAATCGATTTAGCGGAGATGTTTACGAATACACATTACCAACATTGTCAATTCTACGCCGAATAAAAGTAATCCGTGAACCAACCGCTATTGCTGTCTCGCCGGACGGTAAAAGAATTTTCGTTGCAAACTCTCAACCAAACGGCTTAAATAATTATCCAGATCAACCCGATAAAAAACCAGACGTTGCCGCCGAAATCTCAATCATAAATACTGAAAACGGTGAAACAGAAAATTTAAGATTGCCAAAAGGAAGCTGCAACATAAACGGAATTTGTGTTGCGCAAAATGGTAATTATGTCTATTTGACACATCTGATTTCACAATATTGGAACAGTACAGATAAATTAGATTCCGGTCAAATGAATATCAACGCAATTAGTTTTATCAACTTGAAAGAACTAACGGAAAAAAATAATCGGCAACTAATCACAATCACATTAGACGACCAAGAACTCGGTGCAGCTAATCCTTACGGAATTACAACAAACGAACAACAAATTTTCATTACAACCGCAGGAACAGACGAATTGATCGTAATCGATAAAGAACTATTACACAAAAAAATTAATGAAACGATAACAAATGATCTCTCAACAAATCTCTCAACAAATTTTTCAATAAATCTTTCGGCAAATTTTACTTTTCTCAATGGTATCAAAAGGCGAATCAAATTATCAGGTAAAGGCGCAAGATCGATTGTTAGTGCCGGTCAAAAAGTATTTGTAGGATTATTTTTTAGCGATACAATTCAACGTTTAGATTTCAATGACTGCAGTGAGATTTCTTTGTCTGAAATAAGTATTGGTAAAAAAACTGATGAACTATCATTACAACGAGCCGGAGAAATGTACTGGAACGATGCGGCATTATGTTATCAACAATGGCAAAGTTGCGCTAGCTGCCATCCCGATGCAAGAATAACCGCTATGAATTGGGATTTACTTCACGACGGCGCAGATAATCCGAAAAATACAAAGAGTCTTATTTTAAGTCATCAAACACCGCCGACAATGTGGCTCGGCGATAGAAGACACGCAATGCAATGCACTCGTACAGGATTCAGATTTATTATGTTTCAAACGCCGTTACGAGAACCTTGTTTTGCAATCGATGAATATATAAAAACTCTAAAACCGGTAATGAGTCCGTACTTAGCCGATGGTAAATTATCGGCGAAGGCTGAACGAGGAAAAAAATTATTTAACGATAAAAAAACCGGATGTAATTCTTGCCATAGCGGTCAATATTTTACCGATTTGAAAATGTACGACGTCGGAAGTGAAGACCAATATTGCAATCAAAAATTATTCGATACGCCTACATTAATCGAAGTATGGCGAACCGCTCCATACATGCACGACGGACGATACAAAAGTATTAAAGATGTCCTAAAAAAAGGTAAACACGGAAAAGAAAATGGAAACCTAGAACAATTGACTGATTCACAATTAGATGACTTGGCCGAATACGTTTTATCATTATAAAATTAATTCCGTGCGGTGAATTGATTCCGTGTGCGGCGAGTTCACCGCGCACGGCAATATTAGAGATACCCATTCGGGGTAAAAGACAAAATTCTACTGAAATATTACATCGATTCTAGTCGGTTCTAGTTTTGTTTGGTGTCAATCTCTGGTATTGAATTTGTTTTGTTTTTTGATTCTTCATTTTGTTTTTCTTCTTTGTAGAAGTCTTCTACTGTTTTATTTTCGGCAGCAAATACTTCTTGGTAACGAGGCGGTTTGTGATAGATTCTTTTGAACCGAGTTGCAATGTCGGCGTCGGCTTTACTTAGTTTTGCGATTTTCGCCCATTTTGCTGCAAATATCGACACGCGGTCTTCCTCAATTTTTGCCAACTCAAGCTCACGGCATACTTCACCTAGATAAGCGTTATCTTTCATATATTTCGCATGAGCAATACAATATTCACAACTCAATTTTATTTCACTCTCACAAGGTTTGATCAAATAATTATTGCTTGAATTTACAATTTTCATGTCTTTTGTACACGGCGGTATTTCATTAACATTAATACTATCTCTCAAAGTTGAAACACAAACTCCATTTTCTACTTGATAATCCCATAACGCTTTTGATTCAGCAAGCCGGCGTACTGAATCGTCGTGTAACTTCTGCAATTCATCAACTCGTTTTTTTGCTGCTGTTGCGATTTCCGCTGCGTTTCGTGCTTGTAATTGTTCCCAAATTGCATGATTCAAAACCTGCTGATACTCCCATGACATCACCGCCGCAGGAAAACCGCGTTTGATATTAAGATAACCATGCTCGTCATAACCGCGTTTAACTGCCGGTGCAATATCTTTCCACGTATTACGATACCAAAATTTCGCTTGACTAGGTCCATGAATATATTGATACTCATGACCATAATCAGCTAAATGTTTTGAACAACGCTGACAATACGGATCACTACAACTTCGATGCGGACATTTACTCTCTTCTTCGAGTATCTGCTGACGCCGTAATGTCCACGAACCCGAATGAATACCGGCATGGAAATCAACCTCACCTGTCGGATCATACCTATAAAATTGCGGACGATGCGGATAAAGCGGACCCTGACCAAAACACAAAGGCGAAAAAAATATCACCGAAAATATACACACAAAAAATAATATCCGTTTCATTTTATTATCTACTCGTTTATGGTTGTTTATTGTTACTAAATAAATTTGAACTAATTGTTAAAACCGTAAAAATACAATCTTCAATTAAGAATCTTATACAACTCATACAATAAAATTCGGCGGTTTATAAAAGTAAATAAACACACAAACCGAAAATTAAAATGAGTACAGTCTAAAATGATCCTAGGTTATTATTACAAAAAAGCAAAAAAATATTCATAATATTTTTCAAAAAAATAATCAGACAAAACAACCGCATTACAACAACAATAAATTATTTCACTGATATATTAAAAAAATTCTACCGAAATATTATTTTTTGAAAAATTCCTCTTTACACGAATAGAAAAAATTTGTAACATCCGCATTCATTGTTGTCAGAGTTGTCTAATTACGGCTTACACCAAACACGTTATACGCATCGTAATATGAATTTCGGTGATATAAAAACTATTCATTTAAAAGCCTGATTTCCGATATGTAATCAAACGGTTCAAATCGAAAATTCAAATGAGAACAGTTTATAAACTATCACATTTTAATTTTCGATTGCTGCCTAAAACTTCCTACTTCCTGCCGCCAGATTACAAAAAATTCAATGCGAACAGGTTGAAATTTTTAACATTCAGATCAAATCAAAATGAAATTTACATTCACTATATTTATTGGAATTACATTATCATTTGTTGCAATATCATTTGTTGCAATTGGTTTTGCCCAACAACCAACATCGACATTTTATCAACCGAAAAACAACGAAACATTACAAGTCCTGCCGATGCAAACACCTCCCAAAAACATTACGTCTAACGGTGTTGTGATATACCAAAATCAACCTACACAATTAACTCAACCGGTACAAGGATTCAATTCGCCCTTCCCGACTAATCTTGCTCCGCCATCCGAGCCTAATCATAATCTTAATCCAAATCAACCCTCATATCCGACACAACCCTCACATTCGACTCAACCGTCATATCCGTCATCGCAACCGTCATCTAATCAATTTCAACCTAGAATTAATCAGCCTAATCCATATCAGCCCAATACAGCCGATAACAGATTGCCGCCAAATAGAATTAATAATAACAGTAATAATAATAGTAACGGTAATAGTAATAATAACGGTAATAATAACAGTAACAGTAACGGTAACGGTAACGGTAACATCAATGTTAATGGTAATAAAGTCACAACAAACGGATCAAATAATGGAATAGTCCGAGTTGCCGATAACAGTACAGGACGTTTTGTTGGTCATTCGTCGCCTGCGGTACGGGTTCATCCTTTTATTTTGAATCCCGAAGAGCAACGCGATCTCGACGATTTCTTACTACGATGGGAAAAATATAGCGAAACAATAAATAATTACGAAATTGATTTTAACGCATTTTTTTATGATCCAACTAATCCTTTATCGCCGCCTGTAACTAGCAGCGAACCACAACTAAAACCGCTTAAAATTATGTTCGGATATTTTAAATTTGTAGCACCGAAAAAATTTGTTTATCACGTTGAAGGCGAATGGATACAAAAAGAACGAATTAGATATATCGATCAAGAAGCAACACCAAACATTTTAGCCGAAAAAACAATCATCGATGGACAAACACTATTCTTTTATGATTTCACCGCAAAAAAAGTTACACAGTATAGAATGACGTCCGAAGAGTTAAACCGTACAATTGGAAACGGACCTTTCCCTTTAATTTTCGGTGCAAAAGCCGGCGATATGAAAAAACGATTTAGTATGAAAATCGTTACAAATCCAGATTATCGAGATAAAGAAGTTTGGCTCTGGGCTGTTCCGCTTTTGCCGGACGATCAAAAAGAATTTGTCAAAATAGAAATTCGTTTAGATAAACGCACATTAAACGCAATGGCTCTAAAACGAATCGATCCGAATGAAAAATCATACACGACTTACACACTTCACAATCCAAAAATCAACAACCGGTTCCTCCCAATAAGCGACATATTCAAACCAGATATCCCGCGCGGTTGGAAACACGAAATTCAAGATCAATTACAATCTAATATGAATCCGAATATGAATCCAAATGTAAATCCGAATATGAATCCGAATATGAATCCTACGCCGTTTTCTTCTACATTAAATAAATCGCCCAATGCCGTTACTCAACCTCGTCAAGAAATCAATTTGTACAAACCATAAATTACGTAAATATGAGATATTGAAAAATCGAATAAGGATTTTATACTATTCAGCGGCGTTAATATTCTTATGCCAATTACAGTGATACGTGAATTGAAAAATGAAACGTACAAGTTGTTGACAAGTCTAATCGGAATTATCATCGAACAGACTTAAAAGTTTGCTCGATGAATCACAACGCCGTTAAGACAATAACTTATATGCAACACTTTTGAATTTACTATTAAAAACCAATATCAATAAAATTAAGAAAGGAGAATTAAAATGAGTCAAGTTAAGAAAGCTGATACTAAAAAAAGTCCGGTTAAGAAAGCCGTTACTAAGAAGAGTCCGGTTAAGAAATCTGTTACTAAAAAAAGTCCGGTTAAGAAATCTGTTACTAAAAAGAGTCCGGTTAAGAAATCTGTTACTAAAAAGAGTCAGGCTAAAAAAGGAAAAACTCAAAAGAAACCTGATTTAGCATTGTTGCAATTTTGGCAAAGAATGAGAGGAGTAAAAGAAAAAATTAAAAGGAAATTTAAGAAAAGTTATGCAGAATATAAAAAGAATCCAGTTAAGGCAAAAGACATTAAATCGAATCAAGAATACCTTGCAACGATTAAAGATTCTTCTTACGAAGCACACTTGATAAAGCATTTTGGTGTCAACGGCATGGCCGCGGCTATAGCTCGAGGTCAAGCTGACACCATAATACGTATTTTGACTATGAATTTTAAAAAGCCGCCAATAAAATTACAAAGGGAAATCAAGAAAGTCAAAAGTCTCGATCAACTTCAAGATCTTATGGAATTTATGGTACTTTGTGAATCGCTTGATGACTTTGCAACAGCGTTTGTTGATTAAATACCGGACAAGTCAATATGCAGTTTCGCTGATATACTCATTGTACTTTAAAATCCGGTATTATTTTTTGTAACGAAAAAGGTGACCGTTCACGTATAAAACTAGAATCGCCCTGAAAGGGCGGTAAGAAATAACGACAACAATTATTAACAACAATTATTGTTCCGTTTCCATTACGTTGGTTATGAGTCTCAATATCCGATCGCCCTTTCAGGGCTGGTTTTGTTTAAAACAAATACCGAAACAAATACCGAATTTTCAAGTATGAATAGTATATTACCGGATTTGAAATAATTGCACTTATTAATTTGATTTTAATTATGTATGAAAATCGTCAATCGACCGGAATTGCCGGATTAGATGAAAAACTCGGCGGCGGATTAGTAAACGGCACCATGACCGTCTTGATCGGCTCGTCTGGAATCGGAAAAACACAATTCGGAATACAGTACGCTAACGCCGGTTTAAATCAAGAAGGTTTACGCGGAATAATATTTGATATGGCATCACGAATCGATCCGCAAGGACACAAAGAATACGCACAAAGAATTTGTAACTGGATATTAAAAGAAGAATCCTTAGAAAAACGATTCGAACACGAAAAATTTTTTGACAATAATAAAACTGTCTGCGATTATTTTCATCCTCTGCAATATCAAGGCAAACGAGTTACAAAACGCGATTTAGATTTTGAACAATGGAATGATTGGAATGCAGAATTGTCAAAAAATCTTGAATCGACAATTGCGTTTTTCTTCCGGCATTTTACAAACGGTGTACGAAGATTTGTTGTCGATGGAATAGAACCGGTTCAACATCAAGGCGAATCGATTCAATTTGAACTTCTGGAATATATTTATCATCAGATTATACGCAAAGACGCAGAATGGGTCGCACGCGATTTGTTTAGACAGAATTATTTCATATATCAAGAAATAATTGCAAAGCATCTTTATCGAAAGGAAGATGTAGGTTGTCTTGTATGTTACACGACACCTGAAACTTCGCTGGATGCAATGATCGAAAAAACACTTGACGAAGGTGATTTACTCGCTAGTGCAAATACTATAATTTATATGGGAAAAATAAGAGACGGCGTAAAATTCAAACGCGGAATATATGTCGCAAAACATCGCTCATGTAAATGTCCAGATGAAATTTTACTGTACGATATTGATGATAAAGGAATTTTTCTACTATAAATGCTCAATAATAGTAGTTAATGATTCGTAATATATCAGTGGAATAATTTATTGTTGTCGGGATCGCGGTCGTCTCGACCGCATCTTTAGGCGTTTTTTGTACAAAAAAGATGCAGGCGGGACGCCTGCGTTCCCAGCTAAAATATTTTTTAGTAATTAACTTAAATTTAAAATCTAAAATTACAAAATCTTCTTTCTCTGTGTTCTCTGTGGTTAATAAAAAAAATCGGAAATAATTAGAGAAGGTAACTCTACTGAATAGTTACAATATCTCCTTGTTTCCATTCATTTTCTTTGATTTTTTCGGTATTGATTGGAGATAATGTTGTCATTCTTCCTCCTCTAAAAAATACGCTTCAAGAGCGAGCATATCGTACTCTGAAAAACGTATTGATTCTTTTTGTGTTTCATTTTTTTTGTATTTTGG
>JAITKS010000440.1 GCA_031278315.1 Planctomycetaceae bacterium
CATAATAGACTCCTTTCAAATAAATGGATAAAAAAAGTAATTCATAAAACAAACAACTCGAATATTATAAAAAATAAACAATAATTCATAAATACCAATTCATTACACCAAATTAAAAACACCTTCAAAGGGATGACGTTTCACGTTCACATTTTTTTTACAACTCAATTCAACTTGAGCTGTGTTACTTGCTGCATCATAGGACAAGTTTTTCCATTTTTTCTAATTGTCAAAGAACAGGTGAGTCATATATTTCAAAAAGTTGTTGTTAAGATTATACTCGTAATAAAATTCTTAATCGGTTAATTTCAAATGTTTTTATCATATTTTTTATCAATTTAGAATCCGTTCTCCAAAAAAAATTTCAAAAATTTTGACACTTAAAATTATAAGACTTCGCTTTTTTGCGTTTTCTTAATCTATTATGATTGTTACGATTATAGAAATGTCAAAAAAAATGTATTTTTCGGACGGGGGTGATTGCATGGATTGTAAGGCGTGATATTATATTAGTCAGTTGAGCGGAGTATTGTCTTTTTCGCTCTTTTGTTTTCTCTATTGATGAGCGATTATCAATCGAGTTTTTTAGCATCGTAGTTCGGTGAACTGCCACTGGGACGACCAGCGTATTAAGCGTCAGAAGGAGATTCAAGATCAGTTTTTTGAAATTAATGGTTTGCGTATTCCGTTTGAGAATGCGTATTCCCAAAGAACCGGCTTGATTTGTTGTCCCGTTTTACGCAATCAGAGATATTCTGTCAGCGTTTCTGTTGTTCAATTTGATCAGAATTTGGTCGGTTCTTTTTGTTTTTATTTTTGTCATTAAAAGAGTCAAATCATAACTGCGCTATAGGTGCGCATTTGACTTTTAATTTTCGTTACGTTAAATCGTTTCAATTTCGATGTTGTCTTTGTATGATTAAGAATTATTGAAACGATAAATTCTCAAAAATTTTTTTAACATGAAGGAGAAAATTATGAATCGTTCATTTTCGATGTTGACAGTATTACGTCGAACACCTTTTAAGATGTTGCGTTGGTTTTTGCCTAAAGTTGGTCTTGATCTTGGTTTAGACTTGAAACAACTTCGAGCTTGTGATTTGCCTCAAGTTATCACGGCATATAAATTAGTGTCGTCTGAAAAGCGTCAGGAAGTTGAAACTATTGTCGAGGACATTGTGTCTCTTGCGAATCAGGAAGGTATTGCTGCGTTACGTGAGTCTGCTCGTTTGAATCAAGTTGTTTACTGGGATGTGATTTTTCGTCCGAATGCTTCGGCGTATATGCAAGCGATCTGGGCGTGGACTTCCGAGCATAAAACATTCGAACAAGCGAAAAAATTACTTCAAGCAAATCAATCGGTTCGATTTTGTAAACGTACCGGACTTCCGCACACGCCGCCTCTTTTGACTGAAAATAAACTTGCCGAGTTGAAAGCTGCATTTCAAAAATTTTTTATTGAACATCAGCATCGCGGTGAAATATGCACGGTTGAAGCTTTTTCTCGCGGCAACGGCAAGTACAGCGTTTTCGTTTATCCCGACGATTACGAGCGAGCAGTTTTGCGTCACGACGAGCAAGCGAATTTGGTTCCGTCAATGGACAAAACAGTATTTGAAATATTTTTTGATATCGACTCGGCAGAAGGCTCACTTTCTTTATCTGCTAAGCTGAGTAAGCAGTTGCGAGACCAGCTTGAAGATATTTTTATTAGAACTGTATATGAGATTGATCCGCCTGTTGTTAGTAAGCCGAAATATGATCTTGAAAAATTGAAAGACAGTAAATTTATTTTGGCGACAGACCCGACTGACTTCGTAACGGCTGAAATAAGTTTTATGAATCTATTTTGGATTGGTCTTAATTCCAGTTCGAGTTTTAAGTCTCATCGCAGCGGCAACATTTTTGTAACGATAAATCAATTGTTAAAAAAAGAAAAACGTAATCTTGACGATGCGGCGGTTCAATCTGTTGCGATACGATTTCATTTTTTACCTAAACCAGATCGTCGAGCGGGCGTTGTTTGCGTTGAGATTTCGTCGAGCAATAATATTGTGATTCGTTGCAAGGACGTTAAGCGTGTCGAGGTGATGTATAAGTATCTTAAACAATGGGGGTTAGAATTATGCAATTAGAATTGAATCGAGACCGGTTTTGGCGTAAGGTTTTATCGTTTGCAGGATATCCTCAACAAAAATTTCGTGCGGTTTTTCTTGACGGTGTATCGCCGGAGGCGTTTGAAAAGCAAGGGATATTTGTTGCGGATTCGCCGGAATTTTATTCGTATTGCAAACGATGCGGCGAGGATATTTTCGTTACGATAATTCAAGACAAGAATGGTTGCGATGTTTATTATCGTTCTTGTTGTAGATTAGAACGAATCTCTGCCGATTCGTTGCGTGTGTGGAGAGTTCGATTTGAACCTGTTATAAATCTTTTCAAGCAAGTTGCAGGAATTGTCGGTGCGAGTTCTGAAATAATTCCAAATTGTATTTGGAATATTGGACGATGTTCGCAACGGCAATGTATTTATATCAATAGATTTAAGGAAGACGATTTGAGTAGTTTTATTCCAGTGTTATTGAGATTTCCCAAAGCAATTTTTATTGTACCTCGATTATGTGACCATGAGCGTATCAATATTTTGTTGAAAAATCGTTGTATTTCAATTCAGGAGATTAGTTATCTTGATGAGAATTTTTTCGTTCAATTTAACTTTGATGAGATCAAATTGTTTATGAATTTTGATCAAAAAATTGTATCAAAGAGAGTTTCGCGTCGAGGTTCGCGTTTATCGAATATTGAGCGGTTAGAGATTGAGTTGAAGGAACATTATCGACGTTCTCGTGATCATTATTTCAATTCGGATCATCAACTTTTGCCGCGGCCGACTCAATCATTTTTAGCGAAGCAGCTTGGCGTGCGTCAAGATGTCGTTTCGCGTTGTTTAAAAGACCCGAATGCGAAAATGTTAAAATTTCTCTGGGACAATGCGGCAGATATAAAAGCCGTTTTGAACAAAATAAATTTTGACAGATAAATTTTCAATATGAAAAATAATAGTTCAGACAAATTCTATCTTCGGAAATTCCGAAGATACAAGATTAGATATTTTTTTTTTATTTACCACAGAGAACACAGAGGACACAGAGATTTTTTTTTGAGATTACAAAATATACGAAAATTTTTTATTTCATATTTTTTTTCGTTTTTTTCGTATTTCAAAAAAATTTGAAAAACAAAAATTCTACTGAAATATTACAATTACTTACAATTATTTACTTACTTACACTTACTTACTTCCAATTACATTAACATTTATTGTTACAAAAAAACTATGACAGATTTTTGCGTCGATGAGATACATTTTCGGACAGTTGAAAATACGGAATCAAGTTGGCGGCTTGAT
>JAITKS010000451.1 GCA_031278315.1 Planctomycetaceae bacterium
TGCAATATTTTTTAATAAATACAACTTGTTTTTGAGTCAAAAAATTGTCTATGTTTTCGCCATGCAAGGGCAATTTAAGTTTAAAACGAATACCGAAATTTAAAGTGTGAAAAGTATAATAACCAATCAACCTAATAATCAATCAACTGGATAACTAAATGAAAGATTTAATTTTACAATTCGCTGATTATTTATGCGATTCAAATCGAGTTTTATTTATAACAGGTGCTGGACTATCCGCCGATAGCGGTTTGCCGACATATCGCGGAGTCGGCGGTTTGTACAATAATAAATTGACAGCCGAAGGATATCCAATCGAACAATGTCTGTCCGCTTCTATGTTTTTATCTCATCCGGAAATTACATGGAAATATATGCTGGCAATCGCTGATTCTATTTTTCATTGTGAACCAAACGACGCCCATAAAATAATTGCCGAATTAGAATCCGAATTCGAAAAACAGAATAAAAAAGTTTTCGTTCTCACACAAAATATCGACGGCTATCACAAACAAGCCGGCTCAAAAAATGTGTTCGAAATACATGGAAATCTGCGAAAATTGTTCTGCACAAATAATAATTGTAATTGGTCGGAATATCTTGGAACTGATTCTGTAACCGATCAAAATCAAGAAATCATAAAATCAAAATTGATTAAACGTCTTGACAATATTAAAGAGAAAATGCCGCCAGCTTGTCCTCTTTGCGGCTCGCTGATTCGACCCGATATAATTCTATTTGAAGAATCGCTGCCTCTCGATGTATTGACTCAATTCGAATACGAATTCGGAAAAGGCGATAAATTTGATCTCGTGATCTCTGTTGGAACTTCGGCAATGTTTCCATATATTACAGCACCTGTTCTAAAGTCAATCCAATATGGTAAAAAAACTGTCGATATAAATCCAACAGTAAATATATTATCTGAATCTGTCAATCTATACATTCAGTCAACTGCCGCCGCAACTTTCCTCGAATTAAAGAAAATATTAGACATAAATAAAATTGATAACCCTGCGTAATAATACCAATTTTTTAGAAGGGGGGATTGACGCATAAAATTTGATGTGCAAAATGTTCGTCTCGATCACACGATAACATGAGTTGACGTTAATTCATGCTTACGACATTTTGGGGTTAAACTTTTTTTGTCAAACATCGCCCCAATTAATTTGAACTGTTTAAAATAAAAAAATCAAATGCCAAATTTTTTTCTCGATAATAAAGATATTCAATTTCTCTTCAATTATTTTGACCTTCACGAAATTGCCGAATTACAAGAACGCGAAACACCAAACGGTAACGCAAATTACTCGCCCGATAATATCAGCGATATGATCGATAACTACCGGCATATCCTCGAAATAGTCGGCGAAATAGCGGCGGAAACACTTGCACCGAATGCTGCTCAAATTGACGCTGAAGGAAATCAGCATAATGCTGACGGAACGGTTACATTACATCCTTTAGTCCGTCAAAATCTTAATCGTCTTTCTCAAGCCGATATGATGGGATTCACAATTCCGCGTAAATACGGCGGCTTGAATTGCCCGATTCTTATTTACACAATGGCAACAGAATTAGTTGCACGCGGCGATTGCTCTTTTATGAATATGTTCGGATTGCAAGGTATCGCAGATACAATTTACGCATTCGCATCCGACGAAATTAAAGATGAAGTTCTGCCTAAATTCGCTTCAGGTGAAGTAACAGGAGCAATGGTTTTAACCGAACCCGATGCGGGCAGCGATTTACAAGCGATTCAACTAAAAGCCGAAAAACAACCCGATGATACATGGGTTCTAAACGGAGTTAAACGATTTATTACAAACGGCTGCGGCGAAATATTACTCGTACTCGCACGAAGTGAACACGATATTAAAGATGGACGCGGGTTAAGTCTTTTTATTGCGGAACGTTCACCGGCGGTTAAAGTTCGTTGTCTTGAACGTAAACTGGGGATTCACGGAAGTCCGACTTGCGAATTGGTTTTCAATAATACTCCGGCAAGATTAATCGGAGAACGGCAACGCGGATTGATTACTTATGTACTCGCTTTGATGAACGGCGCACGGCTCGGAATTGCCGCACAATCTTTAGGTGTTGCCGAATCAGCATATCGGCTGGCTCGTGAGTATGCTCATAGCCGTGAACAATTCGGAGGTCCTATTGAGCAACTCGCCCCTGTCGCTGAATTAGTTGCAAATATGAGTATTAGAATAGAAACAATGAGAGCTTTGACTTATGAAACCGCTCGAATTTGCGATATCGAAAATAATATAAATCGATTACTCGAATATAATCCTGATAAATTGTCTGAAACAGAAAAAAAAGAATTGAAAAAACGGCATCGAACTCTTAAACGTTTAAATGCGCTATTAACTCCGTTAAGCAAATATTACAATTCAGAAGGTGCTATTACTGTCGCTAATGACGCCGTTCAAGTACTCGGAGGAAGCGGATACCTGAAAGATTACGCAACTGAAAGATACTTGAGAGACGCAAGAATTACATCAATTTATGAAGGAACAAGTCAATTGCAAGTCGTAGCTGCCATTCGCGGAATTACAAGCGGAGTTTATTCAGATTATGTTACACAATTTGAACAATATGAATTTTCTGATCAAAAATTAAACGAATTAAAATCAATTTTAATTCAAGGCAGAACAGAAATTCAAACTGCTGTCGATTATGCAAAATCACAAGATGGAAATTATATCGAACTGATTGCAAGACGGTTAGTCGACGCTGCTGCAGCCGTGTTAATAGGACATTATCTATTAAAACAAGCAGAGAAAAATGAACGCAAAAAATCTGTTGCCGAATTATTTATTTCTCGAAATGAATCGCAAGTTATTATGAATTGTACTCAAGTAAAGTCTGGTAATAAGCAAGTTATTGAACAATATAAATTGTTAATTGACGGATGATATTACTCGAAATGTTCACCTAATTAAATCGAGTAAACGGGGGGAATTTTTCCGCCGGTATATTACGGGAATTGTAATGATGACGTCAGTTTTAATAACACGTTCTGAAAGTCAGGGCAGTAAGTTGAAATCAGAATTTGAATCGATGGGCATAACAGTTATGTTACAACCAGCGATAGAAATCTTGCCGCCTGAAAGTTGGTCTGAAGTTGATAGAGTTATTTCGTGTCTTGTTGAATTTGATTGGATATTATTTTCGAGCGGTAATGCGGTCAAATTTTTTACAAGCAGATTGAATGGAATTAAATTTCCCGAATCATTAAAAGTTGGAGTAGTCGGCAATGCAACAGATGACATTTTTTTTGAATTGACCGGAAAACGTGCGGACATCGTACCGGAAATAAGCAATGCAGAAAATCTGTTAGCAAAAGTATTGTCGGTTGAAAACATAGTTCAAAAAAGATTTCTTTTACCAAGAGCCAATCGAGGCAGAGATATTCTTTCAAAAGGAATTATAGAATCCGGCGGAATTGTTGAAGAAATAACCGCATACAGGAGTATAGATTGCAAAGAGCCAAAAGAGGAAATCGTAGAGTTAATGAAACAAAATAAGATCAATTGGGTAACAGTAACGAGTCCGGCGATTGCTGAATCTTTAGTTAATATGTTTGGTGAGTTGTTAAGAAAAACAAAAATCATAAGTATAAGTCCTATCACAACGGCAAAACTAAACGCTCTAGGACACCCTCCAACAAAAGAATCAAAAGAAACAACAACAGAAGGAATAATAAAAGAAATTATGTAAAAAAATGAGTAATATTTGTAATATATCAGTGGAATAATTGTTTTAAAAATTTTTGTAATTTTTAAACACGAAATACACGACAAGGAGCTAACTATCAAGAAGTCCCGCAGGGACGACACTTTATTAACCGTATGCTTTAGCTTACGGATCACACTTCAATTTTGCTCTAACTTGAATTTTCGGTTCGAACCGCTATATTACCTATCAGAAAATACTATCAGAAAACAGACTTTTTAATAAATAACTTTTAAAACACCAAAAATCATAATACTATACATATAATAAATACTTTTTTAATAACCGAATTTTTATGTTACAGACAGAATAAATTATCTAATTTTTGTCTGCGAATTTTTGTAACAATTTAACAATAATTAATATTTCAGTAAAATATTACAACAATAAAATTATTTGTGAACTCATTAGAACGAATAGTAATTACCGGAATCGGTCTCGTTTCGCCGAATGGAAATAATTGGACTGAATATCGTCAGGCACTTCTCGACGGCCGCAGCGGCGTTTCACCATACGAAATAAGATACTTTGGTAAGACCATTGCCGGAATATGCGATTTTCCAGCTACAAAATACCAAAGCCGTAAAGATATACGCCGAGGCACCCGCGCCGGCAGTATCTCTATTTATTGCGCCAACGAAGCAATCGCAGACAGCAAAATTAATTGGGAACAAATAGATAAATCTCAAGTCGGCGTTTTTATCGGAATTACAGAACATGGAAATGTCGAAACAGAAAATGAAATTTATAATATCAAACAGTTCGATTACGATTGTAAAATGTGGTCTCATTTTCACAATCCCCGAACAGTTGCTAACAATCCCGCCGGAGAAGTTACATTGAACTTAGGAATAACCGGCGCACATTATTGCATCGGAGCAGCATGCGCTGCCGGAAATGCCGGAATAATTCAAGGCGTTCAAATGCTGCGTCTCGGCGAAGTTGATTTAGCATTGGCTGGAGGTGTTTCTGAAAGTATTCACACGTTTGGAATTTTCGCAGCTTTTGCAGCAGAAAATGCGTTAGCTTATCACGAAATTCCATCGCAAGCCTCACGTCCTTTTGACAAAAAACGAAACGGAATTGTCATATCAGAAGGCGGGTGTATCTACACATTAGAACGATTGACAGATGCAAAAAAACGTAAAGCAAAAATTTACGGCGAAATCGCCGGATACGCAATGAACAGCGACGCAACTGATTTCGTTTTACCTAATGCTGAACGTCAAATTGAGTGTATGTCGAAAGCAATAAATAAAGCCGGACTCGTTCCAGAACAAATTGACATCGTAAGTACACACGCAACTGCAACTACTTTAGGAGATATACAAGAAATCAATGCGCTGCGGAATTTATTCAAAAACTCAGATAAGACGTATATAAACAACACAAAAAGTTTTATCGGTCATGCTATGGGAGCTGCCGGAGTTCTTGAACTCGCCGGAAATTTGCCTTCATTGGAAGATGGAATTATTCACCCAACAATAAATTGCAGCGAACTCGATCCCGAATGTGAAATTAGAAATCTTGTTATCGACAAACCGCACAAAGTCGAAAAAGTAAATTATATTTTGAATAACTCGTTTGGAATGGTTGGAACAAATTGTGTCATAATTGTCGGAAAAGTTGACCAAGATTGACCAAGATTGACCAAGATTGAAAATGAGTAAATATATTCTAACAGTTCTAAAAGTGTGAGAATTGTTATGTACAAACAAGAATCTAAAAATTGAATACTTATATCGAAAATCAAAAAGAATATACAAAAAACGTAATATAATCAGAATTTGTAGGATAATTTATTTTTGGATAGATTTTGTAATTATTCAGTTATTTTATATTTTATATTTTATATTTTGTGTTGTTTGTGTTTAAATTTAACGCAAAATGACGCAAAAATGTGAAATTTAAAATTTAGTAGAATAATCACTACAAATATTATTCAACTGAATAATTACCAAAAAATAAACTTTAATTTTTATAAGTTCCTTAAAATTTGTTATTCAATATGCCGATAAAAAATTTGATGTAGTGTAAATTCGTAACAAATTGTTACAATTCGGCATTACAAATTTAATTTGATAATCTCCCCAAATTCAAAAAAATTGTTTAATGTAAAATTATCGGAATTAGGAATTATTTTTAATCATTGAACACAAAAAAGAGACCGTAGAAACCTCAACATGAAACGCACGGAATTAAAATTATTTTACTGCTCTTATTATGGAATAAATTGAAATTCATAAGTAAATACAACTTTAGTGTATTCCATTTTTTTATTTGTTTCGTGTTAAAAATAAAAGATGTGTTGTATTGATAATCATTTTTTGTCTGTTGTTTTTTCAGTCAGACGTTACGGCGGTTTATCCGCAATGTTTTCATTTTAAAGGAGAACTCTAGTGTCTCAAGACGATAACATATCTCCAAATAAAAATAATGATGAAATAAATCAAGACGCGATAAATTCACGTCAAGAGATTGATTTCGACCAACTTTTCGATCAAAACGATAACGAAAAAACTGAGATTACTTCAAATAATGATAACAAAATTATCTCCGATGAAAATTTTGATAACATCGATTCAGATAATATTTTGTCTGACGATATTTCTACTAATCCAACAACTGAATTTAATTCCGATAAACTCCATTTGAATTTTAATGAGATTAAAGAAAATAACTCGTCGGAAAAAATTTTTGAACTCAACACTGCCGGCACCGAGAGTAACAATATTGCAAATGACGATATTTCAAGTGACATTTTGATAGTTGATTCTACAGACGAATTGGGGGCGTTAAGTGAATCATACGAATTAGGCTTAAACGAGTTTGCTGTAGAGCCGGTTGATTTTGTTGATGCAATAAATTTGTCGGCAAAGTCTGATGTTAGTTCTGATGTTAGTGTTGAGTTATCGCAGGAGCATAGTCTAGGTAAAGAAAATGCGGTAGATTTTGATTTTCTTAATTTTCAGGATTCAATTTCAGATGAAAGCGGTTTTAATCTTTCACAAGAAAGTGAGACTAATATCATTGATAAATCAAGTACAAATGATAAATCAAGTACAAATGATGCAGAATTTTTGGACGTGAATAATTTAGTATCTAACTATGCCGAGAATGATATTGAGGATGATATTGAGAAATTATTTTCGGAAAATTTTGAAAATCACGGCAATAATTTTAATGATTTTCCGCTTGAAAATACGGGAGCGATTGATGATCTTGATTTTCAGCAATTGTTGAATGATCCGCAAGCGGATAATGAAATTGGCGGGGATGATATTGGTCAACCGTTTATTGAGACTGGATTGACTGCTGCGGATAATGGAGTTCTGAATGAAATTGACAACGAGTTTGATAACAAAATTGAAATCGAAGCCGTAGATGAGGGATTGGCAGCGGAACCGGCGAATTTCAAAGAAAAACTTGTTAATGTATTGAAGCGTTTATTTTTGACAATTTCGGGCGGCAGGTTTATTGGAGTTGAAGGAATTCTTTGTATTATTATTTTTTCGATTTTGTTTTTATGGTTGTTGTTTATGAATATACAGGCGGTATTTTATAATCAATCTTATGTTAGTTTCGGATCAAGAATTCTTTATATTGTGTTATTGAATTTGTTTGGTGCTTGCGGACTTTTAGTTCCTGCATGGATGTTTTTAAACAGAGGTGAAAAAGAGGATACCCGTGCGATGAAAGATCGCAATGACGTTTTCAGAGTGATGTTAGGAGTTAGTTTAATTGTTATGGTAATTGGAGTTATTCTGTTGACGAATGAGTTCTTTCGTTATGATTTTATTGTGCATGCGGGCAAACCTGATCTTGTGCCGTCTAAAGAAATTCAAACCAAGATACCTGAAATCATGCCTAATGGTATTCCAGAGCCTCTACCGTAAACGCCTGTTTTCCGATTTTTCGATAGTTAAGCAGGCAGCTCGAACTGACAGTTAAAGTGAGAGCAATTTAAAATATTAACCTCAAGTAAAATTGAAATTATCAATGACACATTTAAGCGATCTTGAAATAGCCCGCCGTACTGTTATTTTGCCGATTACGGCAGTAGCAGAAAAAATCGGTCTTTCGGAAAATCTAATTGAAAGATACGGAAACTTTAAAGCTAAAATTTCTTTTGAGGCGATAGATTCGTCTTCCAACAAACCTGATGCGAAGTTGATACTTGTTACTGCGATCAGTCCAACTCCTGCCGGCGAGGGCAAAACAACGACGAGCATCGGAATCGCAGACGCTTTGAATCGAATTGGCAAGCGTGCGATTGTTTGTTTACGTGAACCGTCGATGGGACCGTGTTTTGGAATGAAGGGCGGAGCGACGGGCGGCGGTTATTCGCAAGTTGTGCCGATGGAGGATATCAATTTACATTTTACGGGTGATTTTCATGCAATTTCGGCAGCGCATAATATTCTGGCGGCGATGATTGATAATCATTTGCATTTTGGTAATGCGATAGGAATTGACGAGCGGCGGATTACTTGGAATCGTGTTGTTGATTTGAATGATCGGGCTTTGCGAAAGGTTGTTATTGGGCTGGGCGGAGCTGCTAATTCAATTCCGCGTGAGAGCGGTTATGATATTACGGTTGCTTCTGAGGTGATGGCGATTTTTTGTCTGAGTAAATCGGTTTCGGAGTTGAAGTCGCGATTGGGCAAAATTATTATTGGTTATAGGAAAGACGGTTCACCGGTTGTTGCTGCCGACTTAAAGGCTAGCGGTTCGATGGCTGTTTTGTTACGAGACGCTTTGAAACCGAATCTTGTGCAAACTCTTGAAGGTAATCCGGCGATAATTCATGGCGGTCCGTTTGCGAATATTGCTCATGGATGTAATTCAATTTTAGCAACAAAATTCGCGCTTAAAAATTCTGACTATGTTGTTACGGAAGCGGGATTCGGTGCTGATTTAGGTGCTGAGAAATTTTTTGATATCAAATGCAGACAAGCCGAACTTAAACCGGATGCAGTTGTAATTGTTGCGACTGTAAGAGCGTTAAAATATCATGGCGGCATTGATGTGAAAGATTTGAGTATTCCGAATGTTAGAGCTTTGGAATCGGGTTTTGTGAATTTGTCGAGACATGTTGAAAACATGTTATTGTATGGGTTGCCGGTAGTTGTTGCGATCAATGCTTTTCCGAGTGACACGGAGGAGGAAACGCAATTATTAATTGATAAAGCGCAGTCGATAGGTATTAGGGCGATTAGGGCGAAACATTGGGCAAGCGGCGGCGAGGGTGCAATAGACATTGCGAATGTGGTTGTGAGTGAAATTGAGTCGAAGGGGGCGTCGTTCAAGTTACTTTATTCGGACGAGTTATCGTTATTAGAAAAGGTAGAAACTATTTGCCGTAAAATTTATCGTGCTGATGGAATTAGTATTGATAAGAATATACGGAAAAAATTTGATCAATTTACGGAATTAGGATTTAGCAAGTTACCGGTTTGTATTGCCAAGACGCAGTATTCGTTTTCAACTGATCCGGCGTTGCGCGGTTGTCCGACGAAATTTGTTGTACCGATAAGAGACGCAAAAATTTCAGCTGGTGCGGGATTTGTTGTTGTCTTGACGGGTGATATTATGACGATGCCGGGTTTATCGCGTTCGCCTGCAGCAGAAAAAATCGACATAGATGCTGATGGTCAGATTATTGGATTATTTTAATTGTAAAATATCAGTGAAATAATTTATTGTTATCGGTAACGCGGTCATCTCGACTGCATCTTTAGGTGTTTTTTGGCAGGATTACAGGATTGACAGGATTTTTTAAATGATAAATTAAAAGAATCGTAATATACTTTTCACACTTTAAATTTCGGTTTTTGTTTTAAACTAAACTCGCCCTGAAAGGGCAATCAGCATTAGCGTAGGGCAACGCCCTACGGAAAAAATATAACACACCAAAGCCCTGTAAGGGCGGCAGCAAAAAGATTATTTATGATCTTTAGGCTTGTGCCCTTTCAGGGCTTAATTTCAA
>JAITKS010000192.1 GCA_031278315.1 Planctomycetaceae bacterium
TTAAACAAATCATTTAAACAATTATTAAACAAATTTTATTATATGGCACCGCATTATATTTTTGAGATGAATAATGTTTCCAAGCGTTTTGGCGACAAGACGGTTTTATCGAACATTCACTTGATGTTTTATTATGGGGCGAAGATTGGAATTGTTGGCGAGAATGGTTCAGGCAAATCGACATTATTGCGGATAATGGCTGGAATCGATAAAGACATAGACGGCGAGGCGGTACTTACGAAAGGGATGCGGGTTCGATATGTTGCGCAGGAGCCTGAGTTGTTACTTGATTCAACGGTACGTGAAAATCTGCTTACGGCGGTGTCTTCGGTTCGGGACAAGTTGGATGAGTTTAATGAAATCTCGGCAGCGTTATCTGATCCGGATCAAGCAGATAAATTTGACAAGTTGTTGGATAGGATGGGGCAGTTGCAGGAGGAGATCGATGCTGTAAACGGATGGGAGATTGATCGTTATATTGACATTGCATCTGATGCGTTGGTGTTGCCGAATGATGACACGATTGTTCGGAAGTTATCGGGCGGGGAGCAGCGTAGGGTTGCTATTTGTATGGCGTTGTTGGAGAAGCCTGATTTATTGTTACTTGACGAGCCGACTAATCATCTTGACGCCGAGACAATTCATTGGCTTGAGGGGGCGTTACGTGATTATTCCGGTACTGTAATAATTGTTACGCATGACAGATATTTTCTTGACAATATCACGAAATGGATACTTGAGTTGGACAACACAAGAGGGATTCCGTTTGAGGGAAATTATTCGTCGTGGATTGCGAAAAAAGCGGAGTTATGTCAAATCGCTGATAAAAAAAATTTACAGCGGACAAGGACTTTGCAGCGTGAATTAGATTGGCTTCAATTAGCTCACAAGGGCAGATTGCAAAAGAACAAGGCGAGAATTAATTCTTATGACCGATTATTGACAGAGCAGAAAGTTGATGACAAAAGTGACACGATTATTCAGATTGCACCGGGGCAAAGGTTGGGGGACAAAGTTTTGAGTGTCAAAAATGTATCGAAGGGGTATGAGATTTCAGGCAGACGTATTGAGTTAATATCGGATTGTTCGTTTGATCTTCCGCGAGGTGCAATTGTAGGTGTGATAGGTCCTAATGGTACGGGCAAGACGACGTTATTTAAAATGATAATCGGCGGGGAGGTTCCTGATTCAGGAATAATTGAGATTGGTTCGACGGTTCAATTAGCGTATGTTGATCAGCACAGGGATATTTTGAATGATAACAATACGATTTTTGAAGAGATCACGGGCGGCATGGAATTTGTAGAGTTAGGTAATGTTCGGATGAATTCGCGAGCTTATGTATCGAGGTTTAATTTTAGAGGAGTGCAGCAGCAGAAAACTTTGAATCAGTGTAGCGGAGGTGAGCGGAACAGGGTACATTTAGCGAAAGTATTAAAGCGGGGCGGAAATTTATTGTTGCTGGATGAACCGACGAATGATCTTGATGTATCGACGATGCGTATATTAGAGCAAGCGTTAATTGATTTTGTAGGTTGTGCAATGGTGATTTCGCATGACAGATTTTTCCTAGACAGAATTTGCACGCATTTATTAGTTTTTGAGGGAGACGGCAAAGTAAAATGGTTTGACGGAAATTTCTATGAATATGAAGAAATGATAAAATCGAAGGACCCGAGTCGTCTGGAACATCGAAGAAACAAATACAAAAAAATCTTATAATTTATACATTCATATTCTTCACGTTTGAAATTATGTTTTGTTACAAAAAACGAAATAGACGAAAAAAAATATGAAATAAAAATTTTTCGTATATTTTGTTATTTTGTGTATTTCGTATTTCTCAAAAAAAAAATCTCTGTGTCCTCTGTGTTCTCTGTGGTAAATAAAAAAATTACCTAATCCTGTATCTTCGGAATTTCCGATGATAGATTTTTTAAATTAACCACAGAGGACACAGAGAACACAGAGAGGAGAATTTTTTGTAATATTTCAGTAGAATTTTTGTTTTTCATGTTTTTTCGTGTGTTTCGTGTTTAAAAAATTTCACCGAAATATTACGTTGAAATATTACGTTTATTCTGTAACGTAGAGACACAAGGTATTGTGTCTCTACATTTCAGTTTTATTTATTGTAACGAAAATTGCATTTCATTCGCGAGAAGTATTTGATAAAACATCTCAATGAGAATTGGGATTCTCGAATTCTCTTAATGCAGCTTTGCGACTTAGCTTTATTCTGTCATGATCGTCAACTGCAATAACCTTCACCGGAAAACGATCGCCTACCCTGACCAAATTATGAATGTTATCAACATAATCATCCGATAACTCACTAATATGACATAACCCGTCTCGACCCGGTAATATTTCGACAAAAGCACCAAACTCTTTTATACTCGTTACTTGACCGTCATAAATTTTGCCGATTTCCACCGAACCAGTCAACGCTAAAATTTCATTCATCGCCGTACTCGCACTCAATTCATCAGCTGCTGCAACAGAAACCATGCCGTCATTTTCTATGTCAATCGACGCCCCCGTCCGCTCCTGAATACCACGAATCGTTTTACCGCCAGGCCCAATTAATAAACCAATCTTGTCCGGATCAATTTGCGTTTTGTACATTCGCGGAGCATACATCGAAATATCTTCCGCCGGTCTCGGAATCGCTTGCAGCATTTTTCTCAAAAGATACATTCTCGCTTCCCGGCTTTGCAATAAAGTTGCCTTGATAATTTCTTGACTTATCCCCGCAATCTTTAAGTCAAGTTGGATTCCCGTTATCCCAATTTGCGTACCCGCAATTTTGAAATCCATATCCCCGAAATGATCTTCATCACCCATTATGTCCGTTAGTAAAATCCACTTATCATCCGATTCCTTTACTAAACCAACCGAAATACCCGCAACAGGATTCGTAATCGGAACTCCCGCCGCCATTAAACCAAGCGTCGTACCGCAAACTGTCGCCATCGAACTCGAACCATTCGATTCCAAAATATCCGAAACAACTCGAACTGTGTACGGAAACTCCGCAGGGTCCGGAATTACCGGTTTAACACTACGCTCCGCCAACGCCCCATGACCATACTCTCGTCTGCCAGGTCCGCGAATTGGCTTACACTCGCCAACCGAAAAACTTGGGAAATTATAGTCAAGCATGAATTTTTTTGTGTACTCATCAAAAAGTCCATCTATTCTCTGCTCGTCTCTTGATGTTCCAAGTGTGACCGTTACAAGAGCTTGCGTCTCGCCGCGTTGGAAAATTGCCGAACCGTGTACTCTCGGCAAGACTCCAATTCGGCACTCTATATTTCTAATATCCGTTACACCGCGGCCATCAGGACGCGTACCCGAAAGAATTTGATCTCGTACAACTCGTTCTTCAAGTTCGCTCCAAGCCAAGTCGAATAAATCGACATCCCATAACGGTTTCGTTTCAACTTGCGGATCAAGTTCGGCGGCGGTGTCATCTTCAATTTCGTCGCTTGTTACTTTGGTCGAAACGCCTTGTGTTTCCTGCGATTGAAAGAATTGCTGACGGGCTTCAGATTTGATTTTAGAACATGCTTCATTTCGGTCGAGTTTTCCTATTGTTCGTTTTGCCTGCCAGAACGAGTCGTAATATTTTTCTTTCAGAGCTTCATATAGATTTACAAATTCAGGCTCTGCAAAAGGCTTTTTTTGCGGATTGACTTTTTCAATCAATTCGAGTTGTAAATCAACTATTTCACGAATATAACCATGAGCGGCATCTAACGCTTCGAGCATTTTATCTTCGGGCAACTCACGTGCGAAACCTTCAATCATAATTATATTTTCACGATTACCGGAAACGATTAAATCCAACTCACTCTCTTCGAGTTGATCTAAAGTTGGAAACGGTATAAATTCTCCGCCGATATAACCGAGCCGAATCGAAGCTAGCGGACCATTAAACGGTAAAGATGAAACTAAAACCGACGCTGCCGAACCGTTCATCGCCAAAACATCGGGATCGATTGTTTTATCGCAAGCTAAAACTAGCGATTGTATTTGTACTTCGTTGAAGAATCCTTTGGGGAATAATGGACGCAATGGTCTATCGATTAATCTTGCGGTGAGGATTTCTTTTAATCCCGGCCGTCCTTCGCGTTTAATGAATCCGCCCGGGAATTTTCCTGCTGCTGCCGTGCGTTCTCGATAGTCGCATGTTAGCGGGAAAAAATCTGTACCTGCTCTGCTGGGTCCCGTTGTTGCGGCACAAAGTACGACTGTTTCGTCGTAACCAATTAATACACTGCCGGCTGCTTGTTTTGCCAATTCGCCGGTTTCTATCCAAAGCGTGCCGTTACCTATTTTTTTTTCTACTCTTACTTTCATTACTTAAATTAAAGTCTTTCTTATGCTTTCAACAAGCTCTAAAATTTTCAAAATGATCTTTTAAATTAAACGATTTTTCTATAGCGAATCTTAATTAATTTCAGGTTAAATTTCAGCTGCCGCAATGCCGAAATAATTTTTTTGTGTAAAAATTTTTTTCAATTGCGATTGCGATTGCGTGATATTTTTCGTTGCCGTGATTTTTGTTGATTGTCAATAAAATGAAATTAATTTATAAGAGTCGCCCTTAACTGAACTGTTTTCAACCGCCCGCTCTTGAATTTTCGGTTAGAGCTGTTTGCTTACTTATCGGAAAGCAAATTTTTTAATGAATTACTTTAGTGTCACCGAAATTCATTGTACGATACGTATTATTTTTACTTTGTATTCTTTAATTCGTTTTTTAATTAAATTACGAGAGATATACCGTAAATTTAAGGACAAACGAATTACTTTATGTTTCTAAAAAACAATTTTTCGAGTACAAAGAGTAATTAAATATTGTGCGGTTAATCTTTGCGAAATTAAACTGTTCTGCACGTTAAATGAATTGTCTATTCTATTTCTGCTTTATTATTATCATTTGATGTTTGACTTTTGATTTCAAATACGAAGGACAACAAATTTCTAAAATGTGAATTGTATAGAACTTACAAACAGATAATGTCTGTGCAATTAGTTTTAAACTGCTCTCACTTGAATTTCCGGCTGACCAAACTGCTTTCATATCGGAAAGCAGACTTGTTAATGATATTAATGAATAGTCATTGTATTGTGTTATTATGATGTTCATTTTATCGCCGAAATTCATTGTACGAAGCGTATATTTTTTTGAAATACGAACAACATGAAAAAGTAAGTTACGGACTCAACATGAAAAAGTAATTTTCGTTTATTTGTTGTTTCGTATTTTTCAAAAAATAATGTGATATCACCAATTTATTAAAGATATGCAATTAATAGTTTTGGTAACGAAAAACATAAATTATCTACGGATACCGAGTTTTTGAATTATATCGACATAACGTTGCGGTTCTCGATCTTTGAGATAATCTAGTAGTCTGCGTCTGCGGCTAACCATTTGCATTAGTCCGCGTTGACTTGAATAGTCTCGTTTACTTGCTTTGAGGTGTTCTGTCAAAAGGTTTATTCTTTTTGTGAGAATAGCAATTTGAACCTCTGAAGAACCAGTATCACCAGCGGAACGTTTAAATTGCTGGATTAGTTCTTGTTTTTCTTCTTTTGTAAATGAAGTCATTACCTAATTTACCTCTAATTTTGTTTTTGTTAATATATTTCGGATTATTTATCTATGCTGCGAATTTAATACACTGTGCGATGTTGAATTACTGTAACATAAAAGGCGGCTGTAACATAAAAGCTGTAAGTAAGATTCACAAGTTACAGAGTAATTCAAGAGAGGACAATTTAATGTTCTCGAAAAAAATATTTTCGAAAAATACTTTTCGGAAAATCTAACAAGCTGCAAGTTTATCAGAACTACGCAATCTTACAAGCGGGGGGATTATTTTATTCAAATAATGAATAAACAAAAATTATTACAATGTTTTGTTTATTTCGTTTATGCCGTTTATTTCGCATTATCAAAAAAATAATACAATATACAAATAATTTTGCGTAACAGAGAAACACAAAACATTGTATCTCTACATTTCAATTTTATTTATACTTTTCACACTTTAAATTTCGGTTTTCGTTTTAAACTAAAATCGCCCTGAAAGGGCAACAGGATTATAACCTGCCCCACTCGGGGCGGGTAAAATCCCCCGCCAAACTGAAGCCCTGAAAGGGCGATCGGATATTGAGACTCATAACCAACGTAATGGAAACGGAACAATAATTGTTGTTAATAATTGTTGTCGTTATTTTTTACCGCCCTTTCTGGGTGATTTTATTTTATGCGTTAATGAATTGCTATTTGTC
>JAITKS010000008.1 GCA_031278315.1 Planctomycetaceae bacterium
ACTTTAAAATTCGGTATTATTTTTTGTAACGAAAAAGGTGACCGTTCACGTATAAAACTAGAATCGCCCTGAAAGGGCAACAGGATATTATGACACGATTATTGTGAAGAATCCGACAAAAAAAGACAAATGGCAAATCATCCGCGCATAAAATAAAATCGCCCTAAAAAGATAGCAGTATAGTGGTTAGTGGTTAGTGGTTAGTTCGCATGCGGAGATTAGCACGGATTATAAGTTCGAATCGCTAATCACTATTATTGAGCAAATATCCGATCGCCCTTTCAGGGCTGGTTTTGTTTAAAACAAATACCGAATTTTCAAGTGTGAAAAGTATATATCAGTGAAATTTTTGTTTTTCAACTTTTTTTGGTTTATGAATTTTTAAACTAACCTTATTTAAAACCTTTGAAAAATTTCACTGATATTTTATGAAAAAATAAATTATTTCACTGATATATTTCATGACATTATTACCAAAAATTCCGCCAATTTGTATTTCTCCTGCTGGTCATCCTTATTTTAGTTACGATACAGATTATATATCGGCAGATAATATTCGTAACGATAATTCCGGCGAAATGAATCGTATTTGTAATGCGTTTGAATTAAGTTATCCGAATGGTTTTTTATATCTTGCGGCAACCGCACTCGAAACGGTATTGCCCGCCGAATTGGATTTTTTTCGCCGCTTCGCAAAACTTTATCTAAAGAATCTTTGTCATCTGCCGATATTGTGTAATGTCAGCGAAATAATAGTTGACCTGCCGACTGTTGCAATGCCTTCTATTATGGAACTAGAACTGTTCCTGATAAATGTTCCGCCAATTACTGGTGCGGAATATATTACATCAGATGTACTCACCGAATGGTGGACAACTCTTGATGAATTCGTTCATAAACAAATTTCATTACATCCGTCGGGTGCAATCGATTGGATACGAAGTCAGAATCCGTTATGGCGAACAGTCGGACGAGTCACGTTTCACTTGGCTGAAAATAAAAGAGACGAATTACGTCCTTTCGCTTTTATGGCGACATACACTGACAACATCTCTCACAATGTAAAGCCTGTTCAATTACCTTTATCGAAAGCTCTCAAAGAATATTCGAGTCTTAATGATCGAAGTGCGTTACTTCGTTTATTGCAGCCGATTTCATTAGCGTCGGAGAAATGCCGTTGGGTTAAGACCATGCTTGACAATCAAACGATCTATTCTCCGCGAGCTTGGACACCGCAACAGGCGTATCAAATGTTACAAGATATTCCGCTGCTGGAAGAGTGCGGTTTGATTGTGCGGGTTCCTGATTGGTGGAAAAGCAGACGGACTTCACGACCGCAAGTTCAAGTCAGTGTCGGAACAAAGGCAGATAAAAAATTTTTGCGGATGGACTCGCTGCTTGAGTTTAATATTAACACCGCATTAGACGGTGAAACGTTGACAGAAAATGAAATCAAAGAGCTGCTAAATACAGATAGTTCAATTGTACGGTTACGCGGACAATGGGTTGAAGTTGACAGCAGCAAATTACGCGAAGCTTTAGAACATTGGCAGAATATAAATTCTCTTATCAAAGAAAAAGGAATTTCGTTTTATGAAGGCATGAGATTAATTTCAGGCGTACCGATTGACAGCAAGTGGGACGAAACGAATAAAGAATCAGAATTTCGTGAATGGTCGGAAGTGTTGCCTGTAGGGACATTTGCCGAAATACTTACAGCTATACGTAATCCTGCTAATTCGCAATTGTATGATATTGCGTTTGACAAAATTGGTCTCAATGCGGTTTTACGGCCGTATCAAGAAACAGGCGTAAGATGGTTACAATTGACTTCACAACTCGGACTAGGAGCATGTCTTGCTGACGACATGGGACTCGGAAAGACTATTCAAGTAATTACGCTATTATTAATTTTTAAAACATATTCTGATTGGCCGAAAGAGATCAAAGATGTTAAAGATATTAAAAATGTTAAAGATGAGATTAAAGATGATGTTAAAGATGAGATCAAAGAGATCAAAGAGTTTGACGGCGGCGGTCGATGTGATGATTGTAATGGTTCTTGTTCTTTGTTGGTTGCACCTGCTTCGTTATTGGGCAATTGGGAATCGGAGATAAAAAAATTCGCTCCGAGTTTACGTATTTATATCGCGCATTCAAGTGGAAATGGAACAGCTAAACCGAATAACTTAAATAAAATAGATCTGTTAATAACAACTTACGGAATGATTGAACGAATCGATTGGTTAAAGTCGAATCGATGGAGAACGATAATTCTTGACGAAGCACAAGCAATAAAAAATGCTGGTACAAGGCAAGCAAAAGCAATCAAAGAGTTACAAACAAACGGCAGAATAATTTTAACCGGTACGCCGATTGAAAACCGATTACTAGATTTATGGTCATTATTTGATTTTCTTAATCCCGGATTACTTGGCACAATTAGTAATTTCAAGAAGTTTATTAAATCGATTTCAGATAAAGATTCAACTTCAAATTTAGCCGCTTTACGAAAGTTGACGCAGCCTTATATTCTACGCCGATTGAAAACAGACAAACGTATAATCTCTGACTTGCCCGATAAAACCGAAATAACCGCATGGTGTAATTTAACCAAGAAACAAGCGGTATTATATTCGCAATCGGTCGCAATGTTGGCGAAAGAGTTACAAGAAAATACAGAAGGAATTAAACGGCGAGGTTTGATTCTTTCATATTTAATGCGGTTTAAGCAAATTTGTAATCATCCGTCGCAATGGTTAGGGGACAACAATTATGACCCCGATTTAAGCGGTAAATTCGGACGTTTAAGCGAAATTTGTGAGGAAATAGCGGCACGTCAGGAGAAGGTAATTATTTTCACGCAATTTCGGGAAATTACGGAACATCTTGCAGCTTTTTTGCAAAATATTTTTCATCGATCCGGTTTCATTTTAGACGGCAGTACGCCAATCAAAAAGAGACGTGAAATGGTAGAAACGTTTCAGAAAGAATCTGGTGTACCGTTTTTTATTTTATCGCTTAAAGCCGGAGGGACAGGATTGAATTTAACTTCTGCGTCTCATGTTGTACATTTTGATCGATGGTGGAATCCTGCGGTAGAAAATCAAGCAACAGACAGAGCGTTTCGAATCGGACAAAAGAAAAATGTACTCGTTCACAAATTTGTTTGCAGGGGAACTATTGAGGAACGAATTGATACAATGATCGAAAGCAAAAAAATGCTGGCGGACAAAGTCGTAGAAGATGCCGGCGATACAATACTCATTACAGAAATGAACGACAAACAACTTTTAGAAATGGTCTCACTGGATATAAACCGCGCTCAAATTTTATAAAAGATAAAGGTAATATATCGGTCGGCGGAATATTTATTTTTAAACTGCTCTCACTTGATTTTTCGAGTGTATGGAGTATAGCAACACTTTTTTTTTTCGTGATTATGTCTAATTTTTTACGTGCTCTTTTGAAGACGTTTAAATATCGTATATCAATTTTTTATACGATAATTTGTGTTCTTATTATTGGTATTCTTTGGGGCGGTAATATTGGGGCGATTGCTTATCCAATTACTGAAATTTGTCTAAAAAAGGGTACTTTTACAACTTGGTTAAAGGAGCGGATTGATCAAAATAACCAAAAAATCAGCGAGTTGAATAAGCCGTTACAAGAAGTGAAATCTGAATCTGCCGATAGTGAATTGAAAACGCTTTTATGGCGGCAATCGTTTTATATTCGGGTGTTGCCTTTAGTGGAAAAATACACGCCGATAACGCCTTTTGGAACGGTTCTTTTTTTAATTGTTTTTGTTTTAATCAGTACAATTATCAAGATATTTTTTATAGTTAGTCATGGAATAATTTCGTCACGGATTGCTCAATATTCGGCGATGGAAATTCGTAAAGAGTTGTTCAGCAAAGTAATCAAATATGATGTGAATTATTTTAATCAATCAGGAATTGCAGACATAATGAGCCGTTTTACAAATGATCTTAACATTCTCACGGGCGGATTAAATATAATTTACGGCAAGGTATTACGGGAACCTTTCAAGATGTTAGTATGTCTTGCATTGGCAGCGTATTTATGTTGGCAACTTTTAATTGTAACGATATTACTTGTTCCGCTTGCGTTTATTGCTATACGATGGCTGGCGAGATCGATTAAACGTGTAGTTAGACGCAGCATGGAAGAGATAGCATTATTGTATGGCCGATTGGAAGAAACTTTTCGTTCAATTCGTGTTGTTCAAGCGTTTGTGCAGGAGTCGTTAGAGTTAGAGAAGTTTAATCAAACGAATCGAACATGTTGTATGAAAGCGATCAAGATAGCCAAGTATGAATCGTTAGTTAATCCGATGACGGAGTTATTTGGAATTTTAATGATTAGCATGGGAATAATTGCCGGTACATATTTATTGATGGGTGAGCGGACGACGTTATTTGGTATTTCGATGTTAGCGGCACCGATGGACACGGGGTCATTGATTATGTTTTTTGCGTTGTTAGCGGGAGCAGCTGATCCGGCGAGGAAGTTATCGGATATATTCACGCAATTTCAATCGGCGGCGGCGGCAGCTGATAGAATTTATGTCATGATTGATAAAATCCCAAAAATACAAGATTGTGAATTGGTTGAAAAAGCTCCGATTCATCGTGAATCGATTTGTTTTGAGAATGTTAATTTTAGTTATGATTCGGAGCGGCAGGTCTTGAAGAATATATCGTTTGATATTAATTTTGGTGAGTGTGTTGTAATTATTGGCGCGAGTGGTTGTGGTAAAAGTACGTTATTGAATTTAATACCGCGTTTTGCTGATCCGTCGAGTGGAAAAATTTTAATTGATGGTCAACAGATAAGCAAAATACGGTGTAGTGAGTTAAGAAATCAAATCGGACTTGTAACGCAGGAGCCGATGCTTTTTAATGATTCGGTTTTGAATAATATTTGTTATGGATTTTCTTTAGCGGCAAAAGAAGATGCGGTTGAAGCAGCCAAAAAAGCCAATGCGCATGAGTTTATTGTCAATGAGTTATCAGATGGGTATGACACAATAATAGGCATTTCGGGCGGACAATTATCGGGCGGGCAGCGTCAAAGAATTGCGTTAGCGAGGGCTATTATAAGAAACCCGACTATTTTCTTATTAGATGAAGCAACGAGTCAAATAGATGTTCAGAGTGAGCGAATGATTCATGATGCTTTAAAAAAATTCAAGCAAGGCAGAACGACGGTAATAATCACGCATCGTCTGTCGGCTGTAGATTTAGCTGACAAAATAATAATGATGTCAGACGGACAAATAACAGCAATAGGTACTCATGAATCGTTAATACAAAACAATCTCGACTATGCAAAATTATATTAAATAAAACTCACAATATCCAATAGCGCAGAGACACAAGGCATTGTGTCTTTACATATCAATTTTTATTTTTTGTAACGAAAAAGGTAATTGTTCACGTATAAAAATAAATCAGCCCTGAAAGGGCGACAGTAAATAAAGACAATAGCAAATCATTAACGCATAAAAATAAATCTGCCCTGAAGGGGCAATAGGATTATAACCCGTCCCAGCGGGGCGGGTAAAATCCCCAAAAAACCGAAGCCCTGAAAGGGCGATCGGATATTTGGCTCAATAATAGTGGTTAATTGTCTGAACTATGATTTTTGTGATTAAAAATAAATGCGAACTAAACACAATCCTGTAAATCCTGCAATCCTGTAATCCTGTCAAAAAAATTCCACTGATATATTACAAAACGGGTAAAAAAATTTCACTAGTATATACGTATATTCTTTAACACTTGTTTCTACGCCCCCCTTGTTTGTATTTTTAAGTGTGTTACAATTCTACGCTCATTTCAAACTTTGTCATTTATATGCTGCACTACAATTTAAAAAATTAAAGATTTCGTTTACGGATAAAAATAATTTTCACAAAAAAACAACAAAGACTATAAATTTCACACTATGAATTTCACACTATAAATTTCGGTGATGTAAAAGCCATTCACTAAAGGACTCTTTTCGATAGATAATCAAACAGCAGCTCAAACCGAAAATTAATGTGAGAACAGTTTAAGATATTCCAACGGCAACTTTAATAAACAAAGCGTAATAATTAAAACAACTCGAAACGGCAGCTTTCAACTTGTCAGCAGCCGTAAATTGTAATTGTACTTGAACTCAAAAAATTTGTTTATCAACTTACACATTTATTAAGATAATCGGCATAACTAGAATTTTTTGTTTCATTACAAAAATCTTACATCGACCTACAAATGTCAACTTAAAAGTTTCAACCTCTAACTCTAAACATTATGGCAACTCCTTTACAACGAATAATAAATTTTCAACGTAGACGCGTATTTGGTACACAAAGTTCAACTTATGTTATACCGGATCTTACTGTGTTACAAACACAAAGTTACGGTAAGTTTCTACAAGACGGTACACCGCCTAAAAAACGATTGGATATAGGACTCGAAGCAGTTTTACGCGAAAGTTTTCCAATCACGAATTATGACGGGACAATCAAATTGGAATACCTCTATTATGAACTTGAAAAACCCCGCTACGAACCAGATGAGTGCCGTCAACTTCGTCTAACTTACGGCCGCCCGTTCAAAGTTAGATTGCGGCTGACTAAATCCGGTACCGACCCGCGTGAAGAAGATGTCTATCTTGGAGATATTCCTGTCATGCTAGGCGGAGGCGAGTTTATTATCAACGGTGCCGAAAGAGTTGTTGTAAGTCAACTTCACCGCAGTCCCGGTATCGATTTCGTTACCGTAATCGATGCAGAACGAAAAACATACAGTTGCAGAATTATCCCCGAAAGAGGAAGCTGGATCGAATTAAATATCACACGAAAAGAAACTATCACCGCAAAAATCGACCAAAGCAGCAAACTGCCGGTAATGATGTTCCTACGTGCAATGTCGCCCGAATACAGCAGCAACGCACAGTTAATGCGGGCATTCTACCCGACTCAAATCGTTAAACTCGACACAAAAGACAGCTTATCAAAAATCGAAAATAAAATCGCTATTACTGATATAGTTTATCCGCAAGATTCAGAAAAAGCCGGCGAAATTATAGTAGAAATGGGAGGCGAAATCACAAGAGGAATTGCTGAATTTATATGCGCATCAGGTATTAAAAAAGTCGAAGTGATGGAGCCGCAACGTAATAAATTGCTGATCAATTCTCTCGCGGAAGATAAAACGAAATCGCACGAAGAAGCTCTGATTAGAATTTATCAACGCCTTCGACCGGGTAATCCGGCACAACTCGATAAAGCAAAAGAACTATTCAACGATAAATTCTACGACAACAGTAGATACAGATTAGGCAGAGTCGGACGATTCCGCATAAATCGTAAACTCAATCTGCAAACTTCTATCGACGAAATGCTGCTGGTTGCAAGCGACGTCGTCCAAGCTGTTGCATACTTAAATCGACTCTGGGGAGGAGATAGAACCGCCGAAATCGATGACATCGATCATCTCGGAAATAGACGCCTACGTACAGTCGATGAATTAGCAAGCGAAGAAATGAGAAAAGGATTCCTCAAATTACGCCGAACTGTACAAGAACGATTAAACGCAAGAGGTAACGAAGATATTTCACCGCGTCAAGCTATAAATCAAAAAAGTGTATCTGCCGCAATTGATTTTTTCTTCGGACGCGGTGAACTTTCGCAAGTCGTTGATCAAACTAATCCGTTGTCTATGTTGACTCACGAAAGACGTCTTTCCGCTTTAGGTCCCGGCGGACTAAACCGGAAACGTGCAGGTTTTGATGTTCGAGATGTACACTCGTCGCATTACGGGAGAATTTGTCCAATCGAGACGCCGGAAGGTACAAATATCGGTTTGATTTCAAGTTTAAGTATTTATGCAGCTGTAGATGAGTTTGGATTTCTCGTTTCGCCGTATCGTCAAGTTAAGGACGGCAAGTTGACAGAAAATATTGATTGGTTGCGAGCAGACGAAGAACATGAAGTTAAGGTTGCACCGGCAGATGTTACAATCGAAAAGAAAAAAATCAAACCTGATCCAATTTCCGGTACAGTAATTGTAAGATGGAACGGTGATTACGATCCTGTTCCCGTTGAAGATGTTCAATACGTTGATGTCGCACCGAGTCAAATGATAGGTGTGTCGGCGGGTTTAATTCCGTTCCTCGAACATGACGACGCTAATAGAGCGTTAATGGGATCAAACATGCAGCGTCAAGCTGTGCCGCTTTTAATCTCTGAAGCTCCGCTAGTCGCAACCGGACTTGAAGGACGAGCTGCTTTCAATTCAAGTTTGTTAATTCACGCAAAACGCAACGGAGTTATAGAGTACGTCGATTCACAAAGAATTGTAGTACAAGGTTCAAGCAAGGAAGAAGGCGAATATCAAGACGAATATATACTGCGTAAATTTGTTGGAATGAATGAGCGGACGTGTCAAAATCAAGTACCAATTGTCAAGCCGGGTGAAAAAATAGAATCAGGTCAAATCATTGCAGACGGTGCGAGTATGCGTAATGGTGAATTATGCTTAGGACGTAATGTTTTAGTCGCTTTTATGGCATGGGACGGATACAATTTTGAGGACGCTATCATTATTAGTGAAGACCTAGTAAAGAAAGACACGTACACATCTATTCATATTGAAGAGTTCGATGTAGAGATTAGAGACACGAAATTAGGCCGTGAAGAATTTACAAGTGATATTCCGAATGTTGGAGATCGTGCGTTGCGCAATCTTGACGAATCGGGTATAGTGCGAGTTGGTACGTATGTTAAACCGGGCGATATTTTGGTCGGTAAAGTAACGCCGAAAAATAAAACTGAATTGACTCCTGAAGAAAAATTATTGCATGCAATATTCGGACGAGCCGGCGAAGATGTTAAGAATGAATCGTTGGAAGTGCCGTCTGGTGTTGAAGGAATTGTAATCGGCACACAAAAATTTTCTTGTCGAATGAGTCTTAATGAAAGTGAAAGAGAGGCATTTGATAAAGAAATCAAGCAGATCGAAAAAACGGAGGATGCGAAAATACTTGCTCTTTTCAACCCGATGATTGAAGATTTGGAAAAAGTGCTTGGACACAAAATAGACGATGTAGAAACTTCGCAACCGAAATTATTCCGTATTGAGCATTTGAATATTGACGACGATGACCCGCGTCGTCCGAAACTTGATGCTGTATTTAAAAAACATTGGGTGTCGATAGAGGCGGCGATTGATGTTAAAGATCGAAAATTAAATTCTCGTAAACGCGGTGATGAGTTGCGGCGCGGGGTACTTCAGATGGTCAAGGTTTATATAGCGGCGAAACGTGTTATTTCTGTTGGGGACAAGATGGCGGGACGTCATGGTAACAAGGGTGTTATTGCTAAAATTTTACCGCGTGAGGACATGCCGTATCTTGCTGATGGTACGCCGATAGAAATAATGCTTAATCCGTTGGGGGTGCCGTCTCGTATGAATGTTGGTCAGATTTTGGAGACGCATCTTGGGTGGGCGGCGGCGAAATTAGGGTATCAAGCGATAACGCCGGTTTTTGACGGAGCGTCGGAAACAACGATAAACGATTGTTTAGAGGAAGCCGGTTTACCGAGACATGGAAAGGTAAAGTTATTTGACGGACGGACTGGTGAGCCGTTTGATCAAGAGACAACTGTTGGATATATTTACATGTTGAAGTTGCATCATTTAGTTGATGACAAAGTTCATGCGAGGAGTACGGGACCTTATTCTTTAATTACGCAGCAGCCTCTTGGCGGCAAGGCAAGATTTGGGGGGCAACGTTTTGGTGAAATGGAGGTATGGGCATTGGAAGCATACGGTGCAGCGTACACTTTGCAAGAGCTGTTGACTGTTAAGAGTGACGATGTAGAAGGGCGAACAAAAATTTACGAATCAATGGTCAAAGGTGAAAACACGTTAGAAGCTGGTACTCCAGCAAGTTTTGATGTATTGACAAATGAAATAAGGGGTCTAGCGTTAAACATGCAATTAGAAAAAAAGAATGCAGGTTTTTAATTTTTAGTTAATTTCTAAAAACCTAATGTAAAAATTTTTTGTTAGAGAGAACTTAGAAGGAACGCGGTCATCTCGACCGCATCTTTAGTTTTGTTTTTTGACCGGATTACAAGATTGACAGGATTTTTAAATGACAAATTAAAAGAATCAAAACTTGAAACCATCAATTAGTTGTTAGTGATTTGAACTTATAATCCGTGATAATTTTCGCATACGAACTAACTATTATCCTGTTTATCCTGTCAAAAAAATATTCCACTGATATATTACTAATTTTATTCTTATTAGCACCCGATCACGGTAACATCATTTTCGACATTCCAAGTAATTCTTTGTTCCCAAG
>JAITKS010000083.1 GCA_031278315.1 Planctomycetaceae bacterium
ATACACTACTAAACTTAATCGCAATTAATCCTAATTTATACAAATCAAAATTAGAGTTACTTCACGATTTCACGTAACTAATATTTATTTAAAAATTCTAAAAACTTAAATCTATCAGCAACGCGGGGCGGAATTATAAAATGATTTGCAAAAAAACACAATAGGGAATTTAAAATTTTATTTATTTGATTAATTTGATTAGATACGATTAGTTTAATTAAAATGATTTTTATGATTTTTTGTTTTTTCGTAATTGCTTTATATCTGTACAAAGAGATGATTATTAACAACAATTATTTTTCAAATTCGTAATATATACTTTTCACACTTTAAATTAAAGATTGGTAATATATCAGAATATATTTTATTTATACATTGTCTAAAGAGCCGCCTTGCAGCATGTCCCTTGTTTGAACGGCATGTTTTATACAAATGTTGGCTTCGTTAAAAAGATTGTCTAATAAAATGTTTATATCTTCACCATTTTGTATATGACATCTGTCTTCCAAAATTGAAGCACACTTTACTAATGCAGCCGCACCTAGTAAATTCGATTTTCCAATCAAATGTTGAATTACCGGCACCGCACCGCCATTGTCAGAATTAGAAATATAATACTGTATCGATTCTAAATCACTGTGTATTTGTGTAATAAAATCTCCCAACACCATCGATGCAATCATCTTGTTTTTTCCGCACAAAATAAAAAATTCAGTAGTTGAAAACGGTACATTCAACTCCTGCGTATGATTTACCAAAATGTTAATTAAAATCGGCTTCACCCAATGATCAATAGTCCGAATAAGAGTTTTCTGATTTATCGGCTTGCTGCAATATGCATCCATGCCGCATAGCAAACATTTATCTCTGTCCGCCTTCGTTGCATTTGCAGTTAAAGCGATAATCGGAACACGTCGAATAATTTTTCCTGCATTTAAAGCGGCAGCTTCATTGCGTCGGATTTCCATCGTCGCTTGAAATCCATCCATCTCCGGCATCTGACAATCCATCAATATCAAATCAAATTTATTCTCATCGTAAATTTCTACAGCTGCTTTTCCGTTGTCAACTACGACACATTTAAATCCTACATTTTCTAAAGTGTCCCTTGTAATAATCTGATTTATTTTATTGTCTTCGGCGACCAATACAGTTATAAAAGACCTCCGCTCATCAAATCCTTCCGATACATCTATCAAATAATCGGCTTGCATTTTTCTGTTTGCATCATTTTTTTCTTTTTCTTGTGCAAACAAAGCTGTTATAGTCGCATCAAATAAAGACGAACTATAAACCGGCTTGCTCAAATTAGCCGCAACACCAGTCGAATGAATCACCGCAATATCCGTGTCAACAGTCAATGGAGTCAACAAAATAATTGCTGTTTTATTCAATATCGGCATCTCTTTCATTGCACAAACTAAATCCATTCCTTCACCGTCTTCTATACTGCTGTCAATAATTGCTAACTGATAATGTCTGCCTGCATTCGCTGCCGCAACTAACATTCGCATCGCTTCCTCTTTCGAACTTGCTTGCGAAACATCCATTCCCCATGAGGCTAATTGTTCCATCAAAGCTTCTCTCTGAATCGCAACATCATCAACAACAATTGCAGCTCTATCGCTCAGCGGAATTGTTCCGTGCATTACCCGTTTACACCCCTCCGGCCGATACGATAATCCTGTTCTTGGACAAACAGGTTTAATTCTTGTACTACCTTCAGCTGTCTCATAATTTGCGGGACATTCACGTATCTCCAAATGACTTTTATAAGGAATTGTAAACCAAAACGTTGAGCCTTCACCTTCTTTGCTGTTTACATTTAATCTGCCCTGCATCAACTTTACTAAATGTAATGAAATAGCTAAACCTAATCCCGAACCGTCATGTTTTTTCGATGCGGAATCATCAACTTGAGAAAACGATGAAAATAATTTCGATAATCCTGATTCCGGTATTCCAATTCCTGTATCCGAAACGGAAAATTGAATCCAGATATCATCGTTCATCGACGAATCTGAATCACACGGAATCGGCGACAAAATTACCTTTTGCACAGAAACATTTACTTTCACGCCTCCTTTTTCCGTAAACTTTAGAGCATTACCGACAAGATTTATCAACACTTGTCTTAATCTTCCCGAATCACCGTAAACAAATCTAGGTACATCCGACGCAAACGAACCGCACAATTCGAGCGATTTATCATTTGCACGTATCGATAAAATACCAAGTACCGATTCAACTGTTGTGTGTAAATCGAAATTGTCATTTTCGACATCAAGACGTTCCGCTTCAATCTTTGAATAATCTAAAACATCGTTTATTAAAAACAAAAGCGACTTCCCCGAAATATTCACAAGATTTACATATTCACGTTGTTTCGGAGTTAAATCTGTTCCCATCAGCAATTCAGAAACGCCGACAACTCCGTTTAACGGAGTTCGTATTTCGTGGCTCATGTGTGCAAGAAATCTACTCTTTGCTAAGTCAGCTGCTTCTTTTGCTGCTTTTTCTAATGTCAATTGTTCGAGTTGTTTTTGTTGATCGGATATATCAAGCATCAACGCAACATGACACAACTTGCCGTCAGAATTTACAAAAAGAGATGAATCAATTTCAACATAAATTTCAGTTTTATCATTGCGGAATTGCTTGATATTAAATTGAAAATGTTTAGTTGTCAGTTCACATTCTCTAACTGTTCGCCACGAGTTAAGAATTTTATCGAGCGTTTCAAGCGGATAGAAATCCGACCAATTTCGACCAATCAATCCGCCTTCAGTAACGCCGACAATAAGATGTGCAGCAGCATTAGCATCTAATACTGCAAGATTCTCATTAAACTCACTGATTACAATACCAATATTCAACGATTCCCACAAATTTCGCAGAGGAATCGTAAAACAACGTTGATCAGTTTTATTACATGAATGTTCGGACATCTCAAAATTTTTGAATGATGAAATTCAGTATTAAAGCCATAAAACTTATTGAAAGATTTATGCCCGTTCTTTTATGTTTTATGTTTTAAACTGCTGTCAGTTGAATTTTCGTAATTGTTCAGTAGTGTTACCGTCTTTAATTGTTTCCAAGTTTTTTTATTAATCACTGATGACATAGAAAAGGAAATTTTGTAATATTCCATTTGTAATATTTCACTGAAATTTTTATTGGAATTTTCAGTGAAAATTTTATTGGAATTTTTAGTGGAATATATCGGTGTAATCTATAATCCGAAATACATGATTCAAGACTCAAGCGGTATATAGAATGATATTGACATACTACATTATTGACATATTACATTCTCCTCTCATGCACCATTAACACAATAATTTCAATTGAAAATTAAACGGTAATTCAGCCATTTTTAGTCATATTGTTTTCTATTACAAGATCAGATAGGGGCAAGACATGCCTTAATTTTATATCATTACGATTTTTCATTATTGGTATGCAAACGCCCCTACTGTCATCAATAGCAATAAACTGACCATTGAAAATTCACGTGCGAATAACTTAAACAGTTTCAAAATTTTATCCGACCAATTTCGACATAGAATCGACTAGCGATTTAACGGCGTCGATACTCTTTTGGAACTCAGTTTTTTCGTCGGCATTTAGCGGTATTTCGATAATTTTCTCGACACCGTTTTTACCCAAAATGACAGGTACACCGACACAAAATCCGCCGACATTATATTCATTTTCACATAGTACGGCACACGGAATGAGTCGTTTTTTGTCTTTTACAATCGCCTCTACCATTTGAGCAGTTGCCGCGGCAGGAGCATAATACGCACTTCCTGTTTTCAGCAATTTGACGATTTCGGCGCCTCCGTCCCGGGTTCGTTGGACGATTTCGGCGAGACGTTCCGGTTTGATTAGATGTGTTACCGGAATACCGCCTACAGTTGCGCAACTCAGCAGAGGCACCATTGTATCGCCGTGTCCGCCTAGCAACATTGCCTGAACATCTTCGACACTTACATCTAATTCCGCTGCGATAAACGATCTATATCGGGCGGTATCTAAAACGCCCGCTTGACCGATAACACGGCGGCGGTCAAATCCAGAAACGGCTAACGCACGTTGTACCATTGCATCGAGCGGATTGCTCACGACGATAAGTATTGCGTCTGGACTTACTTTTGCAATTTCGGCAGCGACCGAACCGACAATTTTCGCATTTGTAGCAAGTAAATCGTCGCGGCTCATTCCCGGTTTTCGCGGGATACCTGCCGTGATAACTACTACATCGCTATTGGCGGTATCGGCGTAATCGGTCGTTCCTGTTATACGTGAATCGAATCCGATTATTGGTGAAGCCTCGAATAAATCGAGTGCTTTTCCTTTCGGCATATTTTCCGTTTGTGGAATATCGAGTAACACGATGTCGCCGAGTTCGGCGGCGGCTGCCCAATGGGCTGTTGTCGCGCCAACATTACCGGCGCCGACAATACTAATTTTTGATCTTTTCATTTTTAAAGTTGTTGTTGTAAAAAATGGTTACTGGAAACAACGAGCAGCTTATTGTCTAATTTTTTTTACTTTTGACAAGAGGGAGTTAGACTGTATGTAACAAAGATCAATTGTACATAATAAGCAATTTTTAAATTGTTCTTGTTTGTATCGATTATTACAAATAATCAATTTCAGATAATAAAAAAAGAAAAAACTATTGCGTATTGTAGGTAATTTTAGTGAATCTGAAAAAATAGATATACGATAACGATTGAGTATTGTGACGAGAATTTGCGTATTTTTATAAAAACAATACTTAAACAATTCAGATTAAATGTAAAAAAAATTACATCAACTCACAAAGATATTATTCAACTGTGGACACGGAACTTTTTATAAATTCACACTTAATTTCACTAATCGGAAAAATCGTTTTGTGAGTCAATGCTGAGAGTCAATGTTGATAAATTCCAAAAATCCAAAATTCTAAAGTAAAGACATAAAATATTCACAAATAAATAGAAGCGAAATATAATCGCTTTGTAAAACTCAAACAATAAATTTCGGTAAATTAAAAAAATTCAGTAGAACCTGTCCAGCAATAAATAAAATACATTGCCGAAATTTATAAAAAATTTAAACCTAGTTTTCATTATACAGGTGAAAAAATGAAAATCGGACAAATAACTTTAATCGGAATTTCAGTAATACTCGTAATTGCATCGGTAACCTTCTATTACACTGGAATCGGTGCCGTTAAATCGTTCAACTCGCAATTACAATCAAAACATAAGCAACTCGATTCGTTTCAAAATGACTGTAATAAAATTATCAGCGAAACGAAATCGTCTCTTGCAACGGCTGAAAAAAAAATCGCTGAAAATATCAACGAACAGAATAACGGTCAATTGAAAAAATCTGCAAAAATAGCAGCTAATCAAATCAAATTGCAGCTGCAAGAATTTATTGTAACCGCTGAAAATCTCGCAAATATTAACGCCAACCAAAAAAATAGTATCGAAAGAAAATCAAGAAGCACAAACCCAAACAGTATCCTGATAATTCCTGCCGTAAAACAAAATTATTATCAAGAAGTCGCTTTCCGCTCACGAATAAAAAAGAAACAATCAAAACAGAATGAAACAAAATATCAAAACAAAATATCAAAACAAAATGAACAAAATAATGAACCAGACTCTAAATTAGACTCTAAATTAGACTCTAATTCAGACACTGAATCAGACTCTAATTCTATTGCAAATTCTACAACTGAAAATAAAAATACAAACAACAAAAACAAAGCTATTCTTGCAATTCCGCCAATAATTCAAAACTATTTCGCAACAAAACCAACTCTGCCTTCAACAGATAAACCAATAGCAAAAATTTCCTCAAATTTTACCATTACAAAAGATCAAATCGAATCAATCGAACCAATCGAATCAATCGAACCAATCGATCAAATTGATCCAATCAAACTAATCAATTCAATTAATTCAATCGATCCAATCAATACAATTGATACAATTGATCCAATTGAACCAATCGATTTAATCGATCTAATCAAACCGCTTGAACCGATCTATCAAATTGAATTACTCGAATCAAGTCAAAAACAAAACAACAAAAATTGTGAAAATCAAAAAACAAAAACACAAGAAATTCCAACTGAAGTAAAGTCACAAGAATCTCAACCTGAAATAAAGTCACAAGAAACTCAACCTGAAATAAAGTCACAAGAAATTCAACCTGAAATAAAGTCACAAGAAATTCAACCTGAAACAAAAACACAAGAAACTCCAACTGAAACAAAAACACAAGAATCTCAACCTGAAATAAAGACGCAAGAAACTCAACCTGAAATAAAGACGCAAGAAACTCAACCTGAAACAAAAACACAAGAAACTCAACCTGAAATAAAAACGCAAGAAACTCCAACTGAAACAAAGTCACAAGAATCTCAACCTGAAATAAAAACGCAAGAAACTCCAACTGAAACAAAGTCACAAGAAATTCAACCTGAAATTAAAACACAAGAATCTCAAAGTGAAATGAAAGCGGTTGAGAATTTATCATCTGTTGATAATAGGACACAAGAGCAGATTGAGCTAGAGAATGCTTCTGAATCTCGTGAATCTATTAAGGATATAATGTTTAAGATGGTTCGAGAATTATCGAATGTGAATGCGGCATGGATTTGTTGGGAACCGGATGCGTATGATAATTTCGATAAGAAGTTTGGCAGGTTTATTTATCGCAGTCAGCGTAGTGGTTCTAATGTATCGATAGCAGTTCCGATGCAGGCGATGGACACATCGGTTTTATACACGGCGTCGTTAAATAGCGGTCGTACGGTGATTTCTGATCCGCATGAAATAAATGTATCGGGTACATCCGGCGTGACAATAACTTCACCGATTCGGTTGCGGAATCAAGTGATAGGTGTCTGCGGAATCGAAACAGATACGGTAATTTTAAGTAATATTTTGCGTGAAGTTGTGTCTGATAATTCGGTTTTATTGAAAGGCGGTAAGGCGATTCTTGTTTCGCCGCACGGTAAAATTGTTGCGTCGTCTGCAGCAGATGATGTCGGTAAGAGTTTTGTTAATATATCGGATTCGGAGTATCAAAGTTTCGTTTATGAATTTGAATTGCTTAACAATCGATGGACAATTTATATTATTGCTCTGCGTAGTAATCTTGACACGATTAGTAAAAATTCATGTCAAGAGATTACGTCGAGTTTGTTGCAATTACAGAAAGTCAGCGGTGCGTTTGAAAAAGACTTTAGTGTAGTTAAATCGTCGATAGATAATGAACTAAATATTGTTACAAAAAATTGTGTATTTCGGTTTCGTGTTTTTGTTGTAACTTTATTGATAGTAGGCTTAATATTTGCGTATTTGATTAAACTCATAATTGTGAATATTTACGAACATTTAGAAAGATTGTATCGTGCGGCGATTGATTCTATTCCGAATGCAATTTTGCTGTTAGATAAAAATAATGTCCCGATTTTATTCAATAAAGTTGCCGAAAATGGAAAGTTTACTGTTGTCAATGATATTCCTAATAATAAACAAGAAGCGACAGTTAAACGTGAAATTAATGGTCGGACATTTGAAATTTTATCGTCGAAATTATTTGACCGATTGAAACGGTTTATTGGAAAAATTCAGATTTTTACAGACATAACATCGAGAGAACAAATTGAATCACACCGCAAACACGTTGCAGGAACAATAGGCGATTTGTTCGGAAATGTTCGTGAGGTAATTTCGTCGAATGAATTATTGCAAACGGATATAGACAGCTCGGTTGACAATTTGACTGAAATAATAGAACGAATCAATCAAACACGAACTTTGACCGATACAAATTGTGTAACGGCAACAGAAGCAAGCCGGTTTACGAAAGATGCTGTTAAGGCTGCGTCAAAAGGACAATCGCAAATGCAGGAGATGGTAACGTCGATGCATAATATTTGTAGTACGGCAGAACAAATGAAAAAAGTAATAAAGACAATTGATGACATTGCATTTCAGACTAATCTTCTTGCTTTGAATGCGGCGGTCGAAGCGGCACGAGCTGGAACTCACGGCAAAGGATTTGCGGTAGTTGCTGAAGAAGTACGAAATTTAGCGTCGCGAAGTGCCAAAGCTGCAAGAGAAACAGCAGCTTTGATTGAATCGAGTAACAAACAGATTTTATCAGGAGCAGGAATTGCAGATCAAACTGCGGGAGCACTTGATGAGATTACAAAACTAGTTGACGGCGCAACAGAACATGTAACGAAAATATCAGAAACTTCAGCAGAGCAATCGGTAAATGTTGATGTAATTTCACGAGGGCTGAATCAAATCGAGCAAATAACGCAACAAAACAGAGACACAACAAACAACACGATCCAAGCCGCTCAAAATTTAACTTATTCTTTACAATCATTAAGTAATAAATTGAGTTAATATATTACGATTTCAAACCAGCCTGATTATATATTGTCTCAATAATAGAATGGTAATTTCGCATTTATTTTAAAAACACGAAACACACGAAAAATCACAAAAAACACGAAAAGAGATTTAATATGATTTTCTTGTGTTTCGTGTTTTTTAAAATAGGTTAAAAAAATAAATTTAAAACATCTGAAAAGTTTTACTGAGATATTACAATTTCTTTTGTTTCTCATATTTTTATTAATTTTGTGTATCTTTGCCGGGTGTGCAGAAGTACGCCTTTAATTCATTAATGTTTTTTGAAAAGTACAGTAGAAAATATACGTATCGCACTGTGTTCAATTCGCACTGTGTTCAATACTTATACAACATATACAAAAAAACCGATTCGGAAAGAAATATTCCGAATCGGCTTTTTCGTACATTATTGGGCGGCACAAGATTCGAACTTGTGACCTTTGCCGTGTGAAAGCAACGCTCTAACCAACTGAGCTAGCCGCCCACAATGTCCTCACCACTGCTGAATTTTACTGATATTTATGAATTTCAAATCAAGAAACTGGCGGCTCAAATTTATTTTCTGAAAATGCCGTTCTCTCTTCACTTTCAAAAATTTCAGTAAAAGGTGTTTCAAATTTGTTTACAGCTGCACTATTGCCTCCCGTTCCTCCCGACTTCGAATTGCCCCCCTTGCTGACCGCTCCTGAATTAAATTCACTCATGCCCTTGCGAAACTCCATTAATGCTGTACCTAATTTTCGCATTACATCCGGTAAGTCTTTACCAAAAATTACAACACCAATTACCATCAGCAAAATAACATACAACGGTGAAATTCCCATTTAATCAAATCTCCTAACTGTTATCCGAATCCGATGTTGATTTAGATTCTGTTTTTTTCGTAACAGCATCATTAATTTCGTCATCAATGCCGGCTACGCCCTTCTTAAACTCAACAACACTCCGACCAAGAGAACGCATCATAGTCGGTAAACGATTGCCGAATAGTATAAGTGCTATAAACAACAATAACCCCAACGTAAGAGGATGTGCCATCAGACCCCATCCGAAAACGTTTATAATTGTTATACTTTCTGTCATAACTATATCTCCTTTCACTACTCAATTAAATGGCAGCTAAAAGTTAAACTTACTTCTTTCTTGCATCCTTACAAAATTTTTAGACAAACCATTTGTCTAAACAAAACTCAAACTAAAAAGATAAGCAGCACAAATAGAATTTATCAGCACCGCAAATCAATTTTTGTTACGATAATTCCGGTATCAAATTCTAATATCTGAACACCTAAAAATTCTTTTAATATTTCAGTGTAATTTTTAATTCAAGATTCATAAACTCAAGGAACTTTTAAGATAATAATATTTTTGAAAATATTGTTTATCTTAAAATGTTTTCACTTAAATTTTCATTCAATTCGTTACAATTTTAATCTCAAACAAAAATTACACTGATAAATTACAAAAATTTTAATTTAACAAGCAGACAAATAAAAATACTCACATATTCAATTCTGACATTGTTCCGCTTATTTAATCATCACCTTACTTACTTGTCAATCCGATCAATTAATCAATCAATTACTCAATCAATTATCAGATCCAATTAATCAATTACTCAATAGATGGTGCAACGATTTCACCGCAACGCTGTTTTTCTTGACCATCAAATTCAAACACGCCATAGAAGTCTGCGTTATTGTCGATCCAAATCTGGAATCTTTCGCGTTCTTCAGGAGTTAATTTTACGTCGTGATGTCCTTTTTCTAGCATTGTCCATAATTTTGAGTTAATTGCGCCGAAAACGCCGGGTTGTGTAAAAGCGTCTCTTGTAGTCAACGGTACGCGATCTTGATCATAGAATGAAACGTATGGTCGCAGATTTACATAACTGTTAAAGAATTTATCTCTGCCTACAATAGTTTTGTCGAATCGCATTTTGGTTTTCTTTTCTGCAAAAGCTTGTTCGTGGCAACTAAAACATTTTGCGTCGAGTATCGGCTGAATTAAACGCGCATAACTAAATGGTTTTGTTCCATCCATATCAGGTTTAATTTCGGACGGTCGCCGTTGTAACGCTTTCGCAAAATTTCCCTTAATAATTAACGATTTATGACGGTTCTCGTGACAACCGTTACACATTAATTTTTCTCCCGGCTTTACATAAGTTGCACTCCGCATTCTTTGAACTGAATTACCATTTTGATCTATTGCCAAAAAGTACACCGGAATATCTACAGGTAAATTGAAAAATGCACTTCCGTCGTCTTCAACTGGTACAGTTCCGAGTACAGCTCTTGCGTTTTTTTCGCTTCCGTAACCGATTCGCGGGCTGTTATTGTTTGGTGTAGTTTTGGGCAAAATTTGAACGATACGTAATTTTGTAATCTTTGTGTTCGGCGGTAAAGGATAAATCGATTCGTAAACATTCATCACACCAACTTGAGCTGTTTTCGGCAAACTATCTTTATCGACCGGCACATATTCTTCACCTTGTTTAAGCGGCTTTCCGACTATAGTTTGATGCGGAATAACCGGCGGCTTGGTTCGAGGCCGAAATGGAATAGGGCAATTAATCGAAATTTCGGGGTCTTTATAAATCAATGTTTTGTTGCCGAATGCGTCTAACAAATAGATTCCATAATTGTTGTTTTGACCTTTGCCCATATCACTAAACGGATCATACGCAACAAGATAGAAATTTTCACTCAATGGAAAAGGTTGACCATAATTTGCATTGTTTCGGTGCGTACCGATTTCAGATTCAGGAAAAAGTTGTTCAGGTGTAACGCGTCGTACTTGGCTCATCACACCGTCGTCTTCAATAGTCGGGTCAACTAAAATTACTGAACCGAAATATTGACCGTGATGCGGTGCTGCTACTCCAATTAACTTTTGCGAATTCGGAATAGCACGGAACGTTGTTTCTAAATAAGGTCTGTCATAAACGCCGCCGCCGCCGATTGAATGTTTTGTTCCCGGCAACGGAAAATTACCTTGAATCGCCCGTGAATCACGACCATCCGGCGTCGTCACCCAAGGATGATGCGCCTGATCCGAACCTCGATCAATATAATCCCAACGAGTATAAATGATATTACCATCATTATTGACGCTTGGTTTCCACTCGTTTGTTTCATGCGGACTCAACATAGTAATATCTGTTCCGTTGTAGTTCATTGAATGCAAAGTGTAACTCGGTACAGGACGACCATGACAACGTCCATAACCTCCGCGACGAGTTGAAATAAACGCAATTCTACCGCTTGGTAAATAGCACGGATCGATGTCGTCAAATTGTCCGTCTGTCAACTGTTCAAGACCTGTTCCGTCGGCGTTTACTTGAAAAATGTGATAGCAATTTTCAGTTGTCCATCGGTAACAATTACGCGGTTTTGCGTCTGTATTGGCAGCGGAAAAAACAATTTTCATTCCGTCGAAAGAAATATCAGGCGACAGAAATCCCCATTTCTGATCGAGTTTTGTATTAGCGAGTCGACCTTTTTCGACTACAGCATTTTCAAGAACATTACGGACTTCTTGCTTTGAACTATCTTCAATGAAAGCATTTTTCAGAACAAACAATCCGCCGCCCGGCAGTGCATGGAAACCATAAAATTGATCGCACATGTGATTGCCGCGCATTTCCGGGTTGGGTAAATAATGTTTTTTAATAAAAAGAATTTCATTAAAATCAAGTAGAGGATTCTGTAGTGAAATTTTTCGTCTTAATGTTACAGCGTCAGCGAAAAGAGCTTTACGAGCATTGATATTGTCAACGGCGATTTCTTTATTTTTTGAATCGAGTTCCGTAAGTTTTTTTGCTTCACTGTCCAATGCGGGAGCTTCCGTAAGACGTTGCAAATGATTTAATAATGCTTTAGTTCGTCTTAAAACAACATCGAGCGGGTCGCGATCACTTTTTTCGAAAAGCGATTCAGTATTATAAACTTCGCTTTTAACTTTATCCGACATCGGTTTAGCGAGTTCTTTTTTAAGAGCTGTCCATTCAAGTCCGATTTCGTTATCTTTTGCGATAATTTCACCGTTATCATCGAATATTGCGTTTCGTAAATTGAAAGTTTGAACAGCAGCGATTAAATTTTTATCTGCGTTATCGAAAGTGATTTTAGCGTCAGCCCAATCACCGTGATCCCAGCCATTGTTGTTATCGGGACCAGCCGATTGTACTAGTGTGAGTTTTTTAATTTTATCGAATTTAACTTCGCATTTTTTGGGTTCATCAGTAGTTGATAAAACACCGCTTTCCCACAATAGTTTGTTATCGCCGTAAACCGAGAACGCCATTTGTGCGTTATGTTCGTCGGATTCGTCATCAATTCCTACCTCCGCTGAAAAGACACCGCTTAACGATGGTATAGAAATCATAATTTGACCGTTTGCATGACTGCCTACTCCGCGATCGTAAATTTTTCCATTGATTTTAATCGGATTGTTTCCAACCGATTTTTTTGCTTTGGTAGAATCCCACCCTGAAATAGTATTTTTCAAATTGAGTTGATCAATATATACAGTATTAGGATTATCTACTACGTCTGCGGCGATTACAGTACAAGCCAAGACGATTCCAAGCAACAAAAAACTGAAATTGTATAGTCTGAATATTTTCATATTTAGTTTTAGGGTTAAGTGTTGTAAAAGTTTCACTTTAATTTTTATTATACTGTTCTATTAGTTTATTTTAGTTTACTTGAATTAGTAAACCGATTTTAACATATTACGTAAATAAAAGTCTAAAGTGCGCTCGATTTTATGTGTGTTGTACAATGAATTTCGGCAATACTGCAATACTAACTGCAATACTAAATGTGTAAAAGTGTAAATGTCTTTTACGATAAGTAAACCGGCAGTTTAAACCGAAAATTCAAGTAACAGTTATTAATACATTTGAAAATGTAATCTTTCAAAATGTCTTTAAGGTTTATCTAAACATCGTGCTTGCTGACAACAAATTTTTTGATTATCTGAAATTCTAATAACTGTGAATTTGTTTAGAAATTAGAAATCAAATTAATCTGACATTCAATGTTGAAAACAACAAAGAGTATAAATTAACAGATTAAATTTTTTTTGCAACAAGCACAATTTTGTAACGTAAAATAATTCATTATTGTTTCAAAATTCTTTTGTGTAAATTACGTTTTTTTTATATTTAATATATTAATCGCATTTGAAAATTCGATTTTTATTTTTTGACATGATAAACTAGATTTATAAGATTGTTAAATTAGGAATACATGACAATCTATTCTAATAAAACCAAAATGTAAAATGTGAAAAATATATTAAAAGTATATTGTAACCGTTCACGGAATTTTTTATTTTCTACTTACTTTTATCGGCGGTTATTTTATGTTTTGCTATTGTTTTACTTTGAATTATTCCTTCTTTTATTCCTTTAATGTATATTTTTTTCCAATGTTGATCTAATCATTTATTCTTCTTTTTTATAATATATTGAAAACACTGGATTCATAAAATTTTGCTGTCAATGCGCAAGAGCCTGTTTAAATTCTGTTAGGTTTTCGCAATCCACCGCAAGTTCACAAAGTGAATCCAACGCAATGGAATCCGTATAGGAATTTAAAGATCGTACAATGAAAGAAGGAACTCTTTTAAAACGCTTATTAAGTATTTTGAAAATAGCCTGAGTTTTACCTTCTTTTATTCCTTCTTTTTTGCCTTCTTTTTTGCCTTCTTTTATTCCTATTTGTATTCCTTGTATGAATTTTTTTTCTAATGTTGATATAAACATTTATTCTCCTTATTCTAATATTGTAATAAATTGTATTGACACTTCATTTGAATATTGAAAACACTGGATTCATAAAATTTTGCTGTCAATGCGCAAGAGCCTGTTTAAATTCTGTTAGGTTTTCGCAATCCACCGCAAGTTCACAAAGTGAATCTAACGCAATGGAATCCGTATAGGAATTTAAAGATCGCACAATGAAAGAAGGAACTCTTTTAAAACGCTTATTAAGTATCTTGAGAATAGCCTGAGTTTTACCTTTTTGTGTTCCCTCATGTATTCCTTCTTCTTTGCCTTCTTCTTTGCCTAATAGCATTCCTTTGTTTATTCCTTCTTGTATTCCTTGTATGAATTTTTTTTCTAATGTTGACATGAACATTTCTTTTGCCTCCGTATCTTTTAATTTTAAAACTTTTGAAAGTGTTCTGACGGCCACTTCCTCTTCAGTTTCTGTTACTGCCAGAAAGTAACTTGTTATTGCATTTAACCTACTAGGAGTTAACGGATCATCTTTAACTTCTTCAAAATATCCGACGATTCGGTCGAAATTTTTTGTTAGCGTTC
>JAITKS010000106.1 GCA_031278315.1 Planctomycetaceae bacterium
AGCAGGTTTTACTGAATACGCACTTATATCACCGAAATTCATGGTACGGCGCATATAGAAGTTGTCTTATATTTTTGTGGAAATCTACATTGTTGGCGGCGGTTTGATTTCTTTGCGGATAGATTTTAACCAACATCAAATTTACCATTTTTCTGACTTGTTGTCTATTCCAGCGGGAAGTTGATATGTCGTTAAATTTCGTTCAACGAGATTGAACGATTTGTAATATATCAGCAATTTTTTATTTTGTGATCAAACTCATGATCTTTTTTATCTTTTTTTTCTATCTATGAAATTCACCGATATTAAAGTCTCATTCATAAAACCTATTTTCCGTAAGTGAGCAAGTTACTCAAACCCAAAAATAATATTAATGTAAGAGCAGTTTAAAAAGTATCGTTATTGATAATTCATTTTTAAACAAAATAGTTACACAATAATTTATGGTCAGTTAGAGCAGCAGATTATTGGTAGAAAACTAACAAATTTATAGTTTATCTAATTGGCTGATATTTATGTATCTGTAGTCACCTTTTGTTCGTTCTGCTAGTTCTTTTAATAGTTCTGATTGCGGCGGGACAGAGGTTATTCCAAATTGAATAACGTTTATTTTTGTTCTACCTGTTTTTCTACATATATCGTCGAGGTTGATATCGAAAACGCCGTCTGTCAGGAAAAAAATAACATCGGGTCTGTATGAAATTGCTTTTAGTAGCGGCGGTAATGGTTTTGTTCCGCCTCCGGCTATAATTCCTTCAATGAAAGTTACGGCGTTATTTTTATTTTTTTTCGTTCCTGCAACCATCGAACTTCGCCATACGACTTGGTCATAGTCATAAAAAATTATATTGAAACGATGTCTATGATTTAACGATTCAAGAGCTTGTATCAATTCTAATTTAGCGTTAGACAGAGGTTTTCCAATCATGCTGCCGGAGCGATCGAATACGAAAACAAAACTTGAACCTCTTCCGATTGCACCGAATACTTGTAATGTTGCATCATTTTGTACTAGTGAAAAGTTGAGATTATTTGTTGTATTTTGTTCAGTGAGTTTATGTGTTAATTTTTCGCCGATGGTTGTTTTATCGGGTTCGATTGATTTGGTATCAGAAGAGGCTTCTTGTGTATTGTTCGAGGAATTAACTGTATTTGTTTTTACATTTTCGATATTATTTTCTTCGGATAAGACTTTGCTCATATTGGCAGACGCAGATTCTGTATTATCGGCAGATTCGGCTCCGTATTCGTTTGGTTGATCTATTTGATTATCGTTACCGCCATTATCGGAATCAGAAGTAGATACGGCAGCACTTGAACCTGAACTTGACGAATTAGTATCAACACCGCCAGCGTTGGATTGGGAGTTAGAATCATGTTCTGATGTTCCTGTTTGTGCTAATGTTCCTGTATGGTCGGTATTAGCGGATTGACCAATTTGTTGCGGAAAATTGCTCAAAAAGAGTAACAGCAGCAGAAACAAAAAAATCAAAATTGCTATTGTTAAAATAAAATAAATTTTTTTATCTTGTTGTTGATCTTGTTTTTTTTGATATAGCGGTACAGCAATTTTTCGTGCAGTTTTTGTCGAGTGCAATTGATTTGGCGATTGTTGTTTTGTATTTGACATTTTTTTTAATTTGGTTGAAAATTTATAACTATTCTATTGTTCTATTGATATTCTATTGAATTTTGAAATTGGTAATTATTGGAGTTGCGGTTAATGATTGGTGTTTTAATATGAAATAGAGATTTATTTTTTTTATATCTTTAATATGTTTTGTAATATTTTTGTAATTATGAAATTAAAAATTCAATTGAAATATTGTAATTATTGTACTTGATTTGAACCGCTTTGACCGCTGAAAGTCCAGACGGAGTCGTCGCTTGATGGTTTCAAGCTGTATTCAAAACCTGATTTTATCAAAATATCCCGGACGATATAAAACTGGTCGGCTGAATCGCCGTAAACTATAATTGTTATGTAAACTTTTTTTGTGTTATAAGGTTGTAAAATTTTTTGGATTGAATTTTTTGATTTATCAGTTGTATCAACGGCGACTCCGCAGTCTGATTTTGGTGTTCCTAATTGTTCGTTACCGGGTGATTCAAAATCGTTACGTGAACTCGCATCATAAAGACGATTAAATCGTAAAATCAAATAAGCGGATTGTACTGTTTTGGATTCATGCAGCTTGGGCAAATAAATTGTTTCTTTTCGGGTTTCGGCTATGTATTGTTTCGGACTATTTTCTTTTTGTGTAATTTGTTGTGACAAATTAGCGATTTCGTTTTGTTTATTATCATTGGATTGTTTTTTAGCTAGATTTTCAGATTGTTGTTTTTGAATTTGTTGTGTGAAATCGTTTATTTCGTTTTCAACTGATTGATTATTTGTTGCAATAATTTTAATTTGATTGTCGAGTTGTATATTTTCGTTTTTTTGTTTATTCAATTGGCGGATTAAGTCAGTTTTTTTTAATTCGGAATTATTTTTTATTTTTTTGAGTTGTTCATAATTTGTGTTTAGATATTTTTCGTTATTGTTTTGTGATGAGGTTTGGTAATCTGTGGTGTTTTTGTGTAATGTTGTTGCGAGTTGAATATCGGCGGTGAGTTGTTCGATTTTTTCTTGTAATTCGATTATTGTTTCAGGCGATGGATTTTCCGATTGTTCGATAATGTCTTCGGTTTGACGAATTTGAACGGCAACTAATATTGCAATCAGCAGGATACCGCCGAATGTATTACAAACGGTATCTAAAAAAAACTCTAAACTTGATTGCGATGAGTTCTTACGTCGTTTCATATTAAGGGGATTTTTTAACTAAAGTAAGTTTTTATTGTGATATATTACATCGTGTTATTTATTAAATTTGTTTTTTCGCCGATTACTTGGTAGCCTATATCGAAGCCTTTAGATTTAATGCGGTCAACAATTTCTTTGTATCGTCCGAATCGGGACGGGCGAAAATAAATGATAAAATGATCTGTTGATTTATTGCATGAATCCAGCCAATTATAAAATGCTGATTGAGATGTAAATTTTTTAGCAATTGAACCGTCGGTAGGAATAATTTCTAATCCGTCTTGACCGTAAACGCAAAGGAAAGCTTTTTTATCTGCTTTTTTTTGTATCGAGACAAGAAGCTGCGGCGGAACAGCTGCAGTGATTTCATCGTCTAATTGTTGATTTTTTAATGTCAATTCGTCGGCGGTTGTTTGTAATTGTTTTTCTTGTTTTGACAATTCATCTTTTTCAATTTTTAGTTTATCGAGTTGTTCTTTCATTTGTTTAATTTGTTTTTTGCTGTCGAAAGTTGATTTTATTTTCAGATCATTTTTTAAGTTTTCGGTACGTTTTTTTTCGTTTTGGATTTCATTATTTAGTTTGTTACATTCGGTGTCGATTCGTTTTGTTGTTGCGATTACGGCATCGATTTGATTTTTAATTTGCGGCGTAACGACAGATTCCAGTTTTGTCTGATGTTGTTGTGTGATTTCTTTTTGAATTTCTTGTAATGCGGAATTTAGAGATTCTATTTTTTGTTGTAATTGCCGAGCTGATACAGTTGCAGCGGAATGATTGGGCGAAGAAGACGGCGGTTGAGTTATGAGTTTTAAAATCAGCAACAGCGTAATCAAAATCACAATGCCGACTACAGACATTATGACATCTTGAAACGAAAAAAGTGAAATCGGGGATTCTCGTCTTTTACGCCGCATTGTTTATTTCAAAAAAAGTTTAGTTTCAATGAGATTAATAATTTATCAAGTTTCATTTAGTATCAAGTTCGAGTATTTTTTCGTTTGTGTTTTGTGATATTTTTTTTGATATTGAATAGTTGCAATTTTTTTTATGATTTTTGTTCTTCGTTACGATAATTCGGCATTCTTAGGTGTGCGACGATATTTTGACTGCAATATTCTGAGCATGCGATTAGTAATTCATCTTCTGATTTTTTCATTGCGGTTGCTAACAGATGTAAAGTGAGTGCGAATATTAAAGCGACGAGAGTTGTTTCAAAAGCTGTTGCCAAGCCGCCTGTAACTGATTGCAGCGATGTTGTCAAAGCTGATGTATTTGCGCCGTTTGCGAGAACGTTACCGAATATTCCGATTGCTTTCGATAAACCTTCGACCGTTCCAATAAATCCGAGAACGGGAATTGCCCATAAAAAACCGTTTAGCAACGAGTACGATGTTTCAACGGATTCAATATCTTGTTCGTTGTAAGATCGTAAAATATCTCCAACATCTGAAATCATGCCGATATTTTTCAAGTTAGCTAAAGCACCGACTATTCGGTTGAATAAAAAAAAATATTTTGGCTGTTCGATTTGATCGTTAATATTGCGTAAAATTTGATCGACTGTATTAGGTGAAAGAACGAAATCGAGATCAGGCGGGAGGATTTTTATTTTGAGTGTTTTTTTTTGTAAATTTATTTTTGACCATTTTAGCAGTAGAATAAACAAGCTCCAGAAAGCGAGAAATACCATTGCGAAAGGAGTCATTCCGCGTTGTGTAAACATTGCTGTAAACCAATTAGTTGGCAGAACATACAAAATCGTGTAAAAGCAAACTGTGCAAACTGCGGCAAGTATTGCGCAAAATGTCGAGTTGACATTAGTAAATCTAGCACCGCGAAAGCCAAGACGTTGTTCAATATCTAATCGAGACCAAGATAAACGTGAATCGGATGTCATAACATTATTTTTTTGTTAGTAGTTTTGTGAAATATTGAATATTGATACGCAATGTCAATATTTATGCGCAATGTCTATGAATTTCGTGATATAAATGATGTTCATCAAAAGCTTAATTTTCCGAGATAAGTGAGCAGGAAGTTCAAACTGAAAGTTAAAATAAGAGCAGTTTAAAAATTCTCTGAAATATTATTAAAATCGGTAATATATTCAACATACTTGAAAATTTAGTTTTTGTTCTTTGGTGATATAAACAAAATTTGTAGTTATTTTAATAATTTTTCATTATATTCTGCGTGTTCCGTATCTAAGTAAAATACAGAATAAATAAAATACAGGATTTAACGCAACATATTCAATAAATGTTTATTCTTTTAGTTTGTTCTTTTAGTCTGCCCTTTTACATTTTTTTATATTGTTACGATTGGAAGAGATTCGTTCATGCTTCCTGTTCTGTAACCTATTATGTCGATTGATACATAAGTGAATCCGATTTCTTTGAATTTTTTATAAATATCTTTGCATAAGATTTTTTCAGTTAAGAGTAAATTCATTCCTGCGTCGTCGGTTTCGATTCTTGCTAGATTTCCATGAAACCTTACGCGTACTTGTTTCAATCCGGCGTCAAGCAGAATTTGTTCAGCTTTATCAATCATGTTCAAACGTTCTCTTGAAATTTCCTCACCATATTGAAACCTTGAAGCAAGACATGCGAAACTTTGTTTATCCCAAGTCGGCAATCCCAGCTCGTTTGATAATTGTCTGATCTCTTTTTTAGTCAGCTTAAATTTTCGTAACGGACTTAAAATACCAAATTCTGCAACGGCTTGTAATCCTGGTCTATAATCACCTTCATCGTCAGCATTTGAGCCTTCGGCAATATGTTTAATTTCTCGAAGATTAGCAATTTGACGTATTTTTGTAAATAACCCGCTTTTGCAAAGATAACATCGATTCAAAGGATTATTTGAAAAACCGTCAATATCGAGTTCTTCTGATTCGACTATAATATGTTCGATTCCATATTGCCGTGTAAATTCTTGCGCTGTATTGAGTTCACGTTGCGGAAAACTACAAGATCGTGCCGTTACTGCCAATGTATTCGATTTCAAAATATCAAATGATAAACGTAAAAGAAATGTCGAATCGACACCGCCGGAAAATGCAACAACAAGTTGTCCAAGACCGCGAATATAATCTTGTAAAGCGGAATATTTTAATTCTAGATCAGTCATAAAAACTTAAATTAATTACTAAAAATCAATAATGATTACCATGTCTCGACTATTCAATGACGCATATAAGACAACATATAAAATACACGGATGATAATTTTTTTATTTCTTGTTTTTTATTTTTTGTTTTTTGTTTGAAAGAAATCAATAGCTTTATTCCATGCCGATTCTACCATTGGTGAAATTTTACTCCAGTCGTATTGTTCATCAACTATTTTGCGTCCGTTTTCGACTAACATATTTCTTATTTTTTGATTTTCTAATAGATGTACACATTTTTTTGCGAACTCAACATTCGAGTCAGCGATTTCGATATTTACATTAGGTTGCACATTTAATCCTTCTGCGCCGATAGTTGTCGATAACACGGGTACTTTTGCAGCAAACGCTTCAAGGATTTTTAATCTTGAACCTCCGGCAATTCGAAGCGGCACGACTTCCAACGCTGCCGTTTTGAGCGGTACACGAACATCTTCAACCGAACCCGTAAATGACACTTTGTCCGAACTAAATCTCAAAAGCCAATCCGGCGGATTGCGTCCAATTACCTGAAACACCGCCGCTGAATTTAACTCAAGTATCAACGGAAAAATCTCTCGTAAAAAATATAACACGGCATCCTGATTGACATGCGTATCCATCGAACCGCAATAAACAATTTTATCGTTAATTGGAGTATTTTCAATTTCGTCATAGTAAGAAATATTTACACCATTCGGAATAATACAAACTCGATTCATTCCGAACTCTTTTTCTATGAGTTGTAAATCTTCGTAAGATACAGCCGATAAATAGTCAATTTTCGGATAGAATTTTTTTTCAAATTGATACATTTTTATCCACTCATGCAAGCCGAGTAATTTCTTAAACGGATTTTGAATTGCATGATAGAATCTTTTCCACGAAAGATATTCAACATTATGAGTACAAACAAATACCGGTACAGTTTTAATATACTGACAATAAACCGCATAGTGCGACCATTCAATATGTACAAGATCAAATTTATGATTCTCCAGTAACCGCTTGACCGCATTGGCATAATCAGTTGACGTATGCCGCCGCACGGAAATCGGTAATCTATCAAATAACGCAGGAAAACAACCAAGAATAATTGAAGGAATAGAACTATATATATTCGGACGCGGTACACATATTACTTCAAATCCGGCAGCTTGCATTTTTTGCAATTGGTCTTGATCAACTTCACCAAGTTGATTGACAAGATACGTTATAGAATGACAAGACACAAGAGGTAAAAGAAGCTCCATTGTACGTATCGACTTGCCGGAATTACAAACCGACGGCAGCCATTCATCGAGTACAAGTATTTTCATTTTATAAAAATTTAAACTGTTCGCACCTTAAATTTCGGTTAGAGCTGACCTGATTACTCTCAAAATGTGACTTTTTAATGAATAGCTTTCGAACCTCCAAAAATCATAGTACGAGTTGTGAATTGTATATGAGTTGTATATGAGTTGTATATGAATTGTATATGAATTTTTTAGATTTGTTTATCATAAACGCGGTATGTTTTTGTGCGTATTGCACCTCCTTTTTCTAAACTTCCGCGCGAGAATGTATTAGATTCCAGCACCCATGAAAATTCGGCGTCTGTAATTTTATTTTCCAATATTTTCGGCACCATTGCATTTAGCAGTACCATTCCTAAACCCATCATTTGAAACGCGGGTAACACATTTGTGCTTATGACACGAATTGATTTTATGTCTTCTTTTTTTCGCATTAACTTGAAAATTCCGAAAGGAAACAATTTTCCTTTTATAGCTTTTATTCTCGGATTGTAATCCGGCAGTGCGAAAGATGCGCCTACCATTTCGCCGTCGAGTTCTATAGCTGTTGTCAGTTCTGGTATCATCAATCGTTTTAGAAAGAAAGCCATTTCTTTAATTTCTACTTCGTCCATTGGGACGAATCCCCACGTGTTTGTCAGCGACTTATTATAAATTGTTAGAAATTGTTCTACATCTTTTTGGAAATTTTTTGTATCGACAGCTCGTACTTTTGCGCCGGTTCTTTCTTTTATTTGGTCGCAAATTGGTTGTAATTTTTCGTTTACTTTCGGCAGCATCGATACAGCTCCCCAGTAAGCGTACAAGTCTTGAATTTTCGTGAATCCATTTTGCTCAATTAGATTTTCATAATATTGCGGATTATAAGTCATCATAAACGCAGGCGGTTTGTTGAAACCGTCAATGAGAAGTCCAAGAGTATGATTCAACGACGGATTGATAGGTCCTCTTATAATTTTGCATTCGTATTTTTTCAACCAATTGCTTGCTGTGTCGAATAACAATTTTGCGGTTTCAATACTATCAATACATTCAAAAAAACCAAAAAAACCTACACCGTCATTATATCGTTCAAGATGTCCGCGATTCAGGATAGCACAAATTCGCCCGACAGTCCGATTGCCGTCAACTGCAATAAAAGCTTGACACGAATTTTTAATATAGAACGGGTCACGATGTCCAAAAAATGAAAATCCAACTAGACCGGATTGCTCTATTCTAAGTTGCGGTACCCAAAACGGATCACCCTCGTAAATCAACGACGGTAAATCAAGAAAACGCTTTTGTTGAAACCAATTTTTCGCAGCTATAATTTGAATAGACACACTAGTAATTCTGACATATACAACTCGTACTAGAAATTCGGCAGCTTAAAAATGTAAAAACATAAAAGCCGGATGTAAAATAAAATACGCCAACTGCAATAAACCGGAATTTAAAGTGCAAAAAGTTTAATAATATTTCAACTGAAATTATTCTAATTCGGAACCAACAATTCTGAACAATTCTGAATTAAAAATACATAATAACTTTCAAAATCTTTTCACGATTTTCGAAAAATCAAAATAATATGAAAAAACAAAATAATACGAAAAAAATTTTTTTGATTAATCTTTGTGAGTAAATACAAAAATTTTTAATGTAAATTTGTCTTTAAATTTTTAATGATAAAAAAATTTTTTACCTGATTAAAAAAGGCGTTACAAAGCTGACAACAAGTTTGTTGTTTCAGCTTTGTAATCGCCTAAATTGCGAATAACAACTAAATTTTCATACAATAAGTTTCGTCAATTTTGCGGTACTTTTATCAACACGAAATATCAACAGACGCAATTATCAAAATTGATAGTAAATATTTATATTCTATCAATTTTATAATTTCGTTATTATATTTTTTTGCGTGAATAATAAATTAGTTTGTTGTAGTTGGCGGTACGACCTTATCACAGGGATTAGCTGAAGCAACTTTTTCGCATGGCGGAGCTGCAACTTTCTCGCATGGAGCTGCTGCAACTTTTTCGCATGGCGGAGCTGCAACTTTCTCGCATGGAGCTGCTGCAACTTTTTCACATGGCGGAGCTGCAACTTTCTCGCATGGAGCTGCTGCAACTTTTTCACATGGCGGAGCTGCAACTTTCTCGCATGGAGCAGCTGCAACTTTTTCGCATGGCGGAGCTGCAACTTTTTCGCATGGTGCGGCTGCTACTTTCTCACATGGCGGAGCTGCAACTTTTTCGCATGGAGCAGCTGCTACTTTCTCACAAGGTTTTTTGGCCTTTTCTGCTTTAACACAGGGCGGGACAATTTTCTCACAAGGTTTAGCTGCAACTTTTTCACAAGGTTTAGCGGCAACTTTCTCGCAAGGTTTAACTTCTTCACAAGGTTGAACCTCGCAACATGGCGTGCAAGACTTGGCTACATGTCCAAAAAGCCGATCAAGCAGACTTACATGTTTGTAGCGAGTAGTCTTACACGCTTCACAAGGTTTAACTTCTTCGCAAGGTTCAACGGCATAAGTAAAAGATGCAACACTAAAAGCTAATGCAACAACTAACGCCGACAACACAAATTTACGGGACATTCTTTACTCTCCTTTAAGTTTTTGGGTTTAGCGATTACACACAATGCATAATCGCTGGAATAGATTAACTAGGCAGCACAATGCTCGATTTTTAAAACTCTGATTAACTGAAACTTTATGATACAGTTTAACACCGTTAATCGAAACATCAAATTAATCGGGCAAAAAAAGGCATAAAAATGCACTTATAAAATCGCAATATAAGTTAAATAACATAATCTTTGACATTGCAATCTTACAAATATTATCGATTATTCAGCTTTTAACTATTAATATTTATAATTGTACTATGTACATTTTACCCTTCTTTCGTAAATTGCCGCATTATAATTTTCGTAATTTTTGAGATAAAACATAACTTTATCTTGATAAAAAATTTTTAAAATAAAATATATGACAAACATAACCGTTATTCTCATTAGGGTCATAACAAAGATAGAATTTTAATTTGACCCGTAACGATTTCAAATTTGTCCGAAATTGAACGATGTCGTTTCACAGTTGAAAAACAAAAAATTCCACTGCAATCAATTTTTTTTGTGATTCAAAGTCAGGGCTTGCAGACAAGTGTAAAATTTGTAACATTAAAGAAAATTTATAAAAAAACATAATATACTCATTGTACTTGAAAATTCGGTATTATTTTTTGTAACGAAAAAGGTGACCGTTCACGTATAAAACTATAAAGAAGTACAAGGATGAATTACAGACTCTACTCACCGAAAAATTCCGCATCGCAAAAAAATTACCGAATTTTAAAGTAGAAAGAGTATAAAAAACAAACATTCCACAGATATATTACAAAATTTCTATGGAATAATTAACTTACAAATAAAAAATAATTATAAAGAGTTTAATAATATAGAGTTTAATATAATGAAACGATTTAATTTTGGTTTTACGATAATAGATTTGTTAGGAGTTTTTGTGATTCTTTTACTATTTGCGGGACTTATTTTTCCGTTTCTTCAGAGTAATCGGGAGCAATCACGGCGGGTTGCGTGTTCGGCGAAATTGAAATTGCTTGGAGAAAAAATTATTCAATATGAATCTGCCAATCATAAACTTCCTGCTCACAAGCATGGACCGCAAAGTAGCAAACGTATTTCAGCGTTTACGGATCTTTTGCCTTTTTTGAATTATGAAAGTCTTTACAAAGAAATTGTTGAAACTAAATGGCAAGTCCCGTGGCGTAAAGAGAAAGTAGGCACAGATGGAAAACCAATACTTGATGACAATAAAAATCAAATTCCTGGTCCTTATTGTAAGACTATTTCTGAAATTCTTTGTCCGGTTGATTCTGCCGGTTTTAATTTAGAGCCGTTCAGCAACGGTTGTACGAATTATGTATTTTCTCATGGAGATTGGATAACCGGAACAAATGAAACATTCAGCCGCGGAGTTTTCGCACCGGATACATGGCGTCAAATGAAAGATATTGTTGATGGTAATTCATACACAATTGCAATGAGCGAGCGGATAATAAGTCCTTTAACTTATTCTGGTAAATCTGTCCTAAAAGAATCTAATTTGGAAATACCATTTCAAGTCAGTATGAGAGGCGGTGTATTAATTGGAATGGGTGTAATAGTTAGTGAGAAAATTGACAAACAAAATTTTATTCCGTGTTTTAATGCAGTGTCTAAAAATGTGTTTACTGATTTAGATAATTCGTTGAAAGTAAATATTGAATGGTCTTGCAGACGTTGGGCGGACGGGCAGCATGTTTTTACTAGTATGAATACAATTTTTCCGCCTAATGTTTCTAGTTGTGCGGCGGAGACAAATGATCAATCGGCTTTACTTATGCCGCCGGCAAGTTATCATGTAAACGGAGTAAATGTTCTTTTGTTGGATGGGCAAGTACGATTCATTTCAAATAAAATTGATTATGGCGGTGATTATACAACTAAGCACTGTATTAAAACGGGCAGTTCACCTTTCGGAGTTTGGGGAGCATTAGGAAGTATCAACGATTCCGATGAAAAAAAGGTTGAAGTAAAATGAGATTACTTGTAATATTTCATTGTAATATTTTGGCAGAATTTTAATTAGGTTGTTGGGGGAGGATAAATCCGATTCCGTATATTTTTTTGATATTATTTGATTTTTTTGTTTAAAATTATGCTTACGCAAAAACGTTTTTTATTTCGATTTAAGATTCCTTGCGGTTATATTGAGTTTGGTAAAGAGCTTGATGAGTCTTATCGATTACCTGATTTATCGTTATTAGAGTTATCATCAGATTTATCATCGGATTTATCATCGGAATTTGTTTTAGGTTCTGGTGTGTATCCAGATTTTCGTGTTGGTTGGAATGAGCGGGGAATTTCATTTGCGGTTAGAGTTAGAGGTAAAAAGCAAATGTTGTGGTGTAAATCGTTATCGCCGTATGATAGTGATGGTGTACAGATTTACATTGACACGCGTGATATGAAAGATATTCATCGTGCAACAAGATTTTGTCATCGATTAATTTTTTTACCGGTAGTAAATGATGGTTATCGGTCGGAGCCGTGTGTATTTTGGCTTCCGATACATCGGGCGAAATCTTATCCGAATCCGATTGACGCCAAGAAAATAAAGTTGGCAAATAAAATTTTCAATGGCGGTTATGATTTAAAGATATTTGTTCCTCAGGAGGTTTTAACGGGATTTGATCCGATAGAATATCCGGCGTTAGGATTTCATTTTGTGGTAGTGGATCGTGAATTAGGAAACAGATATTTTCTTGTAGAGCCGCCTTTCCCATACGACTATGATCCAAGTTTATGGGGAACGCTATTATTAAATCGCACTGATAAAAATCCTAAAAAACAACAGAAAATTTAAAATTTAAGATTTAAGGTTTTTGGTGACATATCATTGGAATAATTTATCGTTCTTGGGAACGCGGTTGTCTTGATTGTATCTTTAGGCGTTTTTTGTACAAAACCAATGCTGACAGGACGCCTGCGTTCCCAGCTAAAATAGATTTTAGAAATTCATTTAAATCTAAAATTACAAAATATTCATTCTTTGTGTTCTCTGTGAATAAAAAAAATGTAATATATCAGTGGAATAATTTTTTTCAAATTTTTTGTAATTTTTAAACACGAAATACACGAACAAGAGCTAACTATCAAGAAGTCCCGCTAGGGACGACACTTTATTAATTGTATGCTTCAGCTTACGGAAGGAGCTTTAAAATTCGTAAACAACCAAAAAAACGAAAAAAATTATTCCACTGATATATTACAAAAAAATAAGGTTAGAGTATATAGAGTATATATAGTGTGATTAAAAAAATCGGAAGAGTTGATGTATGTTGATGTATATTTACAAATTCATTTTTTTTGAGTACCGGTTGTCAATTTATAATTTTTTGTTACGATAATATAACTCTTGATACGCTGCGGTGATTTGTGGTGAGTATTGACTTGTAAACTATACTCTTACTTTATTAAACTATACTCTTACTTGAATTTTCAATTTAACTCGTTTCACAAAATTAACCAGATTGACAAAGTTAAACAGACAACAGACAAAGACAACTCTAATTGAAATTTTAAGTACGAACAATTACAAATTTAACTTTTTTTTGTTATGTCGAAAATATTTAATTTTGGAATAATCGGATGCGGTATGATCGCCGGCTTTCATGCAAAAGCAATTAATGCAGCCGGCGGAAAACTTGTTGCTTGTTTCGATACTTTTCCACAATCTGCACAACGGCTTGCTGGTGAAAATTCCGGTTGTAAACCATATTCTGATCTGAAAGAATTTCTTGCAGATAAGTCAATCGATATCGTAACAATTGGTACGCCTAGCGGTGCTCATCTCGATCCGGCAATTGCTGCATCCGAAGCTGGAAAACACGTAATAGTTGAGAAACCTCTTGAAATCACACTTGAACGGTGCGATAAAATTATTTCAGCTTGCGATAAAAATAAAGTCAAACTCGCAACAGTATTTCACAGCCGATTTCACGGCGCATCACAAAAAATTAAATCAGCAATAGAAAACGGACGTTTCGGACGCTTGACTCTTTGCGATGCAATAGTCAAATGGTACCGCACACAAAAATATTACGACAGCGGAAAATGGCGAGGAACATGGGAACTCGACGGCGGAGGTGCTCTTATGAATCAAGCAATTCACACTATCGATTTGTTATCGTGGTTAGCCGGAAAAGTTGTTGAAGTCTCTGCTCACACCGCCTTGCTCGGACATGAAAATATTGAAGTCGAAGATACCGCAACAGCAACAATAAAATTTGAAAATGGTGCAATCGGTACTATTGTCGGGACAACCGCCGCTTTCCCAGGTTACTTAAAAAGAATCGAAATTAGCGGAATAAAAGGAACCGCAATTCTCGAAGAAGAAGATATCGTAAAATGGGATTTCGATGAGTCAAAACCCGAAGATGAAAAAATTAAAGAAGAAATGCTCAACCGAAAATCAAGCGGAGGAGGTGCTTCAGACCCGTCCGCAATCGATTTTTCAGGTCATGCAAAATTATTTGAAAACATGATAAAAGCAATCGAAACAGATTCAACTCCTCTCGTTGACGGACACGAAGGACGCAAAAGTGTAGAAATAATTCTAGCAATATACAAAGCTGCAAAAACTCAAAAAACAGAAAAAGTATAATAGATAGATTAATAAATATCGAGTTTCTCTATACGTATCATACTAATAATTTCAGTTCGAGTTGACCGTTCACTTTTGTCAGCGGTTCTAATAAAAGTAACTAACTCGAACTTTAATTTGAACTTCAATTTCAATTTCAATTTAAACTCTAATTTTAATTTAAACTTCAATTTCAATAATCAGAATGAAAACAAACGAACTTCGTGAAAAATATTTATCATTTTTTGAGACTAAAGGTTGTGTCCGTAAATCTAGCGATGTATTGGCACCTCATTGGGATCCGTCGGTATTGTTTACGCCGGCGGGCATGAATCAATTCAAAGACCATTTTCTCGGACGTTGTAAACTTGAATTTACACGTGCAACAACTTGTCAAAAATGTCTTCGTACCGGTGATATTGATAATGTTGGCCGTACAGCTTATCACCATACTTTTTTTGAAATGCTTGGCAATTTTAGTTTCGGTGATTATTTCAAACGCGAGGCGATTCTCTGGGCATGGGAATTTTTAACGGATAAAAAATGGCTCGGCATTGATCCTGATAAATTATCTGTAACGGTTTATAAAGAAGATCATGAAGCTGCTCAAATCTGGCTTCAAGAAATTAAATTGCCGATGTCTAAAATTCAGTATCTCAACGAGGACGAAAATTTTTGGCCCGCTTCGGCACCGTCATTGGGACCGGACGGAGTTTGTGGACCTTGCAGCGAGATTTATCATGATACATCTGTTGGTGCAGTCGAAATATGGAATCTTGTTTTCACACAATTTAATCGAGTTGGTGATCCGCCGAATAATCTTCGCCCCTTACCAAGTAAAAATATTGATACCGGTATGGGACTTGAACGTTGCGCCGCCGTATTGCAAGGTGTTGATACGAATTATCACATAGATATTTTATTACCGCTAGTCGAAACGGCAGCAGATTTATTGAAACAAAAATACATTCCCGGCAACGATAACGGACGGCGTTTAAGACGAATAGCTGATCACATTCGCGCATGTACATTTGCGATTCACGAAAATGTTTATCCGGGCAATAAAGAGGAGAAATATGTTATACGCCGATTACTTCGCAGGGCATTGTTAGACGGCAGACAGATCGGTTGTCAGGATGCGTTTTTATATCGGCTTGTACCGACAGTAGCAGAGTTAATGCGTTCTCCGTATCCAGAACTTTCCGAAACGTGTGAACGTGTCGCAGGAGTTATTCGGGCGGAAGAAAATCATTTTATCGAAACCGTAGATTCCGGACTAGAAAAAATCAAACGATTATTTGACGACATGCAAAAACACGGACGAAATCAAGTTGCAGGTGAGGAAATTTTCGACATGTATCAGACTTATGGTTTTCCGCCGGAATTGTTTGAAACTATCGCAACAGAAAAAAATTTCGTATTTGATTGGAGAGGTTTCAAACGTGAAATGGAAAAACACGGCGAGCTGTCCGGCAGCAGCGAAAGAGGTGCATTGTTCAAAAAAGATTTGCTTGAAGGAATAAAAAAAACACAACATAAATCTGTGTTTTTGGGATATGATCAACTCGAAACAGAATCGTCACAAGTAGCGGCGATTATTTCTGACGGCACGTTGGTTGATAGTGTGAGGGCGAATGATTCTTCTCATACAATTCAAATAGTGTTAGACAATACTCCTTTTTATGGAGAGAAAGGCGGACAAGTTGGAGATTGCGGTTGGTTGAATGGTAAAAGTGTCAAATTCAATGTTACATCGGCGCAGATCGATGGTGATTTGATTGTTCATGTTGGAAATCTTATTGAGGGTTCGATTAAAGTGGGCGATTGTCTTTTAGCTGCAGTTGACAAGGCGAATCGTATGGCGGTTGCAAGAGCGCATTCGGCAACTCATATTTTGCATTATGTTTTAAGAATGTTGTTGGGGAATCATGCGGAACAACGCGGCTCGAAAGTTGATAATGATTTCTTACGGTTTGATTTTACACATCAGCAGGCGGTTGAAAAAAATCTGTTACAAAAAATCGAGGAGACTGTAAACAAGTTGATTCTTAATGCTGATGAGGTAATATGCAGTCAGAAATCAATTGCAGATGCGAAAAAGTCTGGTGCGATTATGTTGTTTGGGGAGAAGTATCCAGAAAATGTGCGAGTAGTGCAGATTGGTGATAGTAAAGAATTATGCGGCGGTACGCATGTAACGAACTCGAGTCAGATTGGGTTTTGCAAAATTATTGCAGAGGAAAGTGTATCTTCGGGGACTCGCAGAATAATTGCATTGACTGGTAATAAAGCTGTAGAAAAGGCGTTATCGGAAGCAGCTGTTATACAAAAATTAACTACTATGTTTAAGATTACGGCGGAAGAAATTCCGGCTAAAGTTGACAGTTTGACTGAACAGATTAAAAAACTTCAAAAGCAGCATAAAGATTCAAGCGGCGAGGCTAAAATTACTGTAGAAGAGTTAGCAGCGAGTTCTGAAATAATTAACGGAGTAAAAATTATTGTACGAAAATTCGAGGAATTAGATGTGAGTTCGTTAAGAAATCTAATGGATCGGGTTTGGCAAAAATTAGGCGGTGTAGAATTGGCGGCGGTAATATTTGCAACGTTACAAGAGGGCAAGGTAACATTTATTGCGGGATTTAGTGACGCTTTAGTGAATAAAAATTTGAGTGCAATTGATTTGGTAAAGGAAGTTGCAGCTGTAACAGGCGGCAAAGGCGGCGGCGGTAAACCGCGTCTAGCACAAGCCGGAGGCAAAGATGCAAAAAAAATAGAAGAAGCATTTACAACCGCAAAAAATTGGTTTAAATAAAATTAAAGATAAAATTAAGGTAATATATCAGTGGAATAATTGTTTGTATATTTTTCGTAATTTTTAAACACGAAATACACGAAAAAGAGCTAACTATCTGTTAAGTCCCGCTAGGGACGACACTTTATTGAGATATGAGAATGGGTAAAATCTGAAATAACCGTGTCGTCCTTGCGGGACTTCTTGATAGTTAGCTTATGCCGTAACGTAGAGACACAAGGCATTGTGTCTCTATATAGCAATCTCTTTTTTTGTAACGAAAAAGATAACCAGTCCCGCAAAAAAATAAATTATTCCACTGATATATTATGAAAATTTTTATTTCATATTTTTTTCACGTTTTTATTCTTTCTATTTAGTTTTTCTTGTGTTTCGTATTTCAAAAAATAAGAATAGACCTTTTCTCTAAAATTCTCTAAAAGGAATTTCTAAAAAATAATTTGTAACCATTTACGTTTTAATTTTCAGTTGTTGTTTTTTTCTTTTTTATTGTTATATTTCACAATAGATTTTGACAAGTAAAATGAACAATAAAATAGTGAATATTATTTACAAGCTTTTTTATTTGGTCGAACAATTCAAATCAAAGATTGAGAATCAGTTACCTTTCGTTTGTATTTTGTTTTTCTGTATTTTTTGCAAATATGAAATAAACAAAAATACAAAACAAACCAACATTTACCAAATAATTTTAATTTTTTAATACGATGAAATATTTTAACGTAGCCGGTCCTTGTAACGAACAGGAACATTATATGATCAAAGCCTCTAACCGTCTGCAAGGCGTGGAGGAGTTGATAAACAGCAGACAATATTTTGTGATTCACGCATCACGTCAGAGCGGGAAAACAACGTATTTGCTGGATTTATCCAAACGGCTTAATGACGAAGGAAAATATTATGCGTTGTACTGTTCGCTTGAACAAGTACAAAATATTATTGAACCTGAAAAAGGTATTCCAGCGATAGTACAAAATATGAAAGCCGACTTCGCCGATATGGATATTCCGCACTGTTTGGACTTTGCCCCAAACGCTGATTCTGCACATTATTCTAATGTTCTTAAAACATCACTTAGACAATTTTGTAAGTTACTGGACAAACCATTGGTAATTTTATTTGATGAGGCAGATTGCTTGAGTGAGGGAACATTGATTGCTTTTCTACGTCAATTGCGGGACGGTTACAATAGGCGGCCGGAACAGGTTTTTGTTCATTCTGTTGCATTAGTCGGCATGCGTAATATTCGTGATTATAAAGCAAAGATTCGTCCCGACAGTGCAACGATGGGCAGCGCAAGTCCGTTTAATGTTATTACGAAAGCATTGACGATAAAAAATTTCACCAAAGATGAAATTATACAACTATATAGTCAACATACCGCCGAAACCGGACAGATATTCAACGGCGGCGCTGTGGAATTAGTCTGGGAACAGACACAAGGACAACCTTGGTT